>CAZBTB010000168.1:0-3948 GCA_964494605.1 uncultured Lachnospiraceae bacterium | reverse complement strand
GATCCGCGGACAAGGATCTCGGTAAGCCAGTTTACACCGGGAATCAAAAGAAGAATGATCTGAAGAAGTCTCGGCAAACCTTTAAAACCACTTACGATAGACATTTCGCACCTCCATAATAGATTTAGTAATTAAGATAATTATACCCCCCCCCGTATATGTTTGTCAAGAAAATTTCCACGATTTACTGTTTTTCCTTGCAAAAAACCGAAGTTAAGTGATATACTGATTATATGAAAAAGACCGACACACTGTTACAGGGCAAATTTGTTTGCTCGCTTTCGCCCGAAACGCTAAAACGCCGCCAGCTTATCCGAACCGTTTTATATGCGGTTATGATTTCGGCGTTTATAATTCCGCCGCTTGTAATCAAACAATCCGCGCTTAAAAAACTCGACGAAATCAATAACACTTCACTTATCATGGCGTACCTGATACTTTTCTTTTTTACTGCGGCGTGGCTGGTCGTGTCCTTTATCATGTCGCTGACTCGCTGTAAGCTCCGCGCCGAAATATTAAAGCGCGACGAGCCCAAGCTCGGCTTTGAAAAACACACCTGGAGCATAATCGAGTGGCAGTTTTATTTAACCGCAATTACGGTGGCCGCGCATCTTGCCATGACAATCTACGCATTTTCCGTACTGTCGCTTGTAGTGCTTATTCTTAGCCTTGGAGCGGCTGTTGCGGCTTACTTTATTACGGACATAAGCAAAAAAACTTATACGGATAAAAACGGAACAAGCACGCTTACATACGTTCCGCTCGACGACGAGCTTAAAGACAGCGAAACCGAACCTGTAAAGGAAGAACCGCAAAAACAGGAAACGCGGCTTAAAACCTACTCTCCCGACGCCGAGAAAAATCTGTCCGACGACGTCGAGGACTTTTACGACAATTAAAAGACTTTTCATAATTTACAAAATCAAGTCAATTCATTTGACTAAAGCGTAATTTTTTTATATAATAATTTTGTACAATAATTTTTTTGGAGGATAAAATTATGTCTTACGTATCCGAAGTCCTCGAATCCGTAAAGCTGAAGAATCCGTCGCAGGACGAGTTCCAGCAAGCGGTAACCGAGGTTCTCGAGAGCCTTGAGCCGGTAATCGACGCAAACCCCGCTTACCGCAAAAACGCGATCTTAGAGCGCATTGTCGAGCCCGACCGTCAAATCATGTTTCGCGTGCCGTGGATCGACGACAAGGGAAACATCCAAGTCAACCGCGGTTTCCGTGTGCAGTTCAACAACGCTATCGGACCGTACAAGGGCGGCTTGAGACTGCACCCGTCGGTCAACCTCGGCATCATCAAATTTTTGGGTTTCGAGCAGATATTCAAAAACAGCTTGACGGGTCTACCCATCGGCGGCGGCAAAGGCGGCTCCGATTTCGATCCCAAAGGAAAGTCGGACAACGAGGTTTTCCGTTTCTGCCAGAGCTTTATGAGCGAGCTGTTTAAGTACATAGGCGCCGACACCGACGTACCTGCCGGCGACATCGGCACGGGCGCGCGCGAAATCGGCTATATGTACGGCACTTATAAGAAAATCACCGGACTGTACGAAGGCGTTCTGACGGGCAAAGGCTTGAGCTACGGCGGAAGTCTTGCGCGTAAAGAAGCAACGGGTTACGGCTTGGTATATCTCACCGAAGAAATGCTCAAGACCCGCGGCGAGAGCTTTAAGGGCAAAACCGTCGTTATTTCGGGCGCGGGCAACGTTGCGATTTACGCAGCCGAAAAGGCAACAAGCTTAGGCGGTAAGGTCGTTACTCTCTCCGACTCGAACGGCTGGATTTACGATCCCGACGGCGTTGACCTTAATGCGGTTAAGGAGATCAAGGAAGTCAAACGCGGCAGACTGTCCGAGTACAAGGCATATAGACCCAAATCCGAATACAGCACCACGGGCAAGGTTTGGCAGATCAAGTGCGACGTCGCTCTTCCCTGCGCTACCCAAAACGAGCTTGACCTCGAGTACGCTAAAATACTTGTCAAGAACGGCGTTACCGCCGTTGCCGAAGGCGCTAACATGCCCACCTATCCCGATGCAGTCGAATTCTTGCAGAAAAACAACGTTCTCTTTGCCCCGGGCAAAGCGGCAAACGCAGGCGGCGTAGCAACCTCCGCACTCGAAATGAGCCAGAACAGTCAGCGTCTTTCGTGGACTTTCGAAGAAGTCGACCAAAAACTGCACGGCATAATGGTAAACATTTTCCGTCAGGCTTCCGAGGCCGCCGAAAAGTTCGGTCACAAGGGCAATTTCGTTATGGGCGCAAACATCGCAGGCTTTGTCAAAGTTGCCGACGCAATGCTTGCACAAGGTCCACAGTAAAATTTTTCTCTCCTTATTTTTTCAAAATAAAGAAAAGTCGTTACTTTCGGAATGCACCGAAAGTAACCAAAGATGCAAAGGGGGAACACTTGCGATTGTGTTCCCCCTTTTAACCCCCTCGCAACACATTAAATAATGTCTTACCGTCAATGCCGAGCAAAAATGCTTGCTTGCAAGGGGCATTTTTGCGACAGTATTAACGAGCGCGTGCGTTTTATAAAAAACGCGAGACCGCGCGAGTAGCGAGGCGCGAGAAGTCTCGACTTTATATTTTCAATCGGTGGAGATTCCTCCGCTACGCGTTCGGAATGACATAAGCAAGCCCATGCTATGTAATGTCATTCCGAGCGAGCAATGAGCTTTATGCGATATTGCGACGAGGAATCTCCACTTATCAAGGATTCTCCACCTATTAAAAAGTTAAAAGAGAGTTACCATTTCGGTAACTCTCTTTTTCGATAATTTCGTAAATATGCCACGACCTCGTAATTATTTGCCCCGTTAAACGCTCACGCCGAAAAGATCTCAGAGGCTTTTTAAGAAGCTGTCGGACATATCCACCCATGCCCGAGCGCGGTCAAATTGGGAAACTCCATCGGCGAGCGTGCATTCGTTACAGGTCGCTCCGCCGTGCCAGCGCTGGGGAAAAATATGAGATTCGAACTTGACGTGATTTTTAATAAGCGCCGCAGTATACAGAGCCGTTGCTATCGGGTCGACGCAATTATCGGTTGCCGTCGTCCAGATAAAGCAAGCCGGATGTTTTTCGGTCACAAGCTTTTCAAGCGACAGAGCCTCGCAACGCGGATCGGATACGTCCTCCACTCCCAAGAGATTTTTAAACGAACCTTCGTGGCTCTTGGGCGTAATTACGGGATAACTGAGCACTACCGCACGGGGACGCGCATTGAGCTTTTTGCCGTCGAGCACAATATCGTCGCAGGCAACGGCAAGATTGGCCGTTAAGTGTCCGCCTGCCGAGAAGCCGACGGCGAAAACACGCTCCTTGTCAATGCTAAACTCGGTAGCATTGGCTTTGACGAAATCCACCGCGGCGGCAAGCTGATTGAGAGCCGTCGGATAGCGGTAATCGGGCGCAACGCCGTAAGTCAGCACGAAAACGTTATAGTGCCGCGAGAAAAAGTCGACGGCAACGGGGTCGCCCTCGCGCTCCGAACAGTATCCGTAACCGCCGCCCGGCACTACAATCATTGCAGGCAGGTTTTTATTATACGCCTCCATTTCACCAGTGTTTTTATGTAAAAAACACTTGAGCGGTGTCTTTAATCCCAAATTGTACTTTTCGTTTAAGTCGACAGTCTTGATATCCATATTTTCACTCCTAAATAATGATTATTTCGTTTGTTTTCGGTTTGACAAGCTCGGGCTTAACGGCGGCGTAACCCAGCGCACAGCACCCGTAAACCTTGTACCCTTTTCTCATGCCCGCACTCATAAGCACTTCATTTATGCTCGGCTCGTCGCTGATGTTCGAAAGCTGGTTTATCCAGCACGTCCCCAGTCCCAAACCGTACGCCCCGAGAAACATATTTTCCAAAGCGCACGCGCAGTCCTCTGCGGGACGCAACTCGCTCGGGTCATTACAAACAGCTATA
>CAZBTB010000167.1:0-3954 GCA_964494605.1 uncultured Lachnospiraceae bacterium | reverse complement strand
GTTAAGAGCGTAAGGCTAACACTGTCTTTCCCTGCAAACAACTCTTAAATTAAAATATTTTTAAGGAATATAATAGAAATCGATAAATAGCCGTTTTTGTAATTTGACAAAACGCGGTTTTTGTGCTAGACTATAGAAAAAATTACGGGTGACGCTACAAAATGAAACAACGCCGCGAACAAAGCATTCTATTAAAAACACTTCGCGAAAAGATAGCCGAGTCGCTTAGCTCGGTCATGCCCATTTTAGGCATAGTCCTTATTTTGGCAATAACTGTAATACCGCTCGAATCCGGACCCATCGTTCTTTTCCTGTTCGGCGCGCTTATGTTCATATTCGGAATGTCCATTTTCACCATGGGCGTGGATATGTCGATGATACCCATGGGCGAAGGCGTCGGTATAACTATGGCAAAATCCAAGAATAAGCTTCTTCCCGCCGCGCTGTGCTTTATCCTCGGTATTCTTATCACTATTGCCGAGCCCGACTTAACGGTGCTTGCGAACCAAATCCCCGCCATTCAGAATATGGTAATCATTATTTCCGTTGCCGTGGGCGTGGGACTGTTTTTGGTTTTTGCACTGCTTCGTACCGCGCTCAAGCTTCCCTTAAGATACGTGTTGATATTCTTCTACGCCATTGCTTTTATCTTAGTTATATTCACGCCCTATAATTTCATTCCCGCAGCGTTCGACGCGGGCGGCGTTACGACGGGTCCCATTACCGTTCCGTTCATTATGTCGTTCGGCATAGGTCTGGCGTCTTTATCGAGCTCCAAGAGCGCATCGTCGGACAGCTTCGGTATGGTCGCGATGTGCAGCATAGGTCCGATTATTTCGGTGCTTATCCTGGGCATAATCTATAACCCCAACGAGGTAACGCCCGAAGTCGTCGACATTCCTACGCTCAATACCGTTCAGGACGCGGCTGTGTACATACTCAAAGCTTTTCCCGCATACTTCGGCGAGGTTGCTCTCGCGCTTGCACCAATTGCGCTAATGTTCCTGCTGTTCGAGCTGGTTACAAAGCGTTTCAGAAAACACCAGCTCATTCGTATCATAAGCGGTTTCGTTTATACGTACATAGGTCTCGTATTGTTCTTAACGGGCGTCAACGTCGGATTTATGCCCGTCGGTCACCTGATCGGTACAATGCTGGGCAGCAGCGCTTTTAAGTGGTTGCTTATCCCCATAGGCATGCTTGTCGGCTACTTTATCGTCGCCGCCGAGCCCGCGGTTCACGTATTGAAGAAACAGGTAGAAGAGGTCAGCAGCGGCGCTATTTCCGAGCGCGCCATGGGCATAGCTCTGTCCGTAGGCGTGAGCGTATCGGTGGGTATCGCTATGCTGAGAATTCTTACCGGCATATCCATTCTGTGGTTCCTTATCCCCGGCTATGCGATTGCGCTCGGCATGTCGTTTTTCGTGCCCGATATGTTTACGGGCGTTGCGTTCGATGCCGGCGGAGTTGCCAGCGGACCTATGACCGCGACCTTCTTACTTCCGCTAGCCATGGGCGCGTGCAGCGTTATCCCCACCGCAACGATACTTACCGACGCCTTCGGTATCATTGCCATGGTTGCAATGACCCCGCTTGTCACTATTCAGCTGTTGGGCTTTACGAGTACCGTCAAGAAAAAGCTTGTCATTCACGCCTACGAGGTCCTACTCGAACGCGCGGACAACAATATGGTCTATTTTGACGAGGAGAACTGACCGTGGCAGATAAAGAGAAAAAAACCAAACAACCGCTTGCTCAAAGCGTCAAGGAAACTACGCAAAAAGCAGCCGCACGGGTAAAGGAAAAGCGCCAGCAGCTTACTACAGCCGTCAAGGAAAAAAAGCAAAAAAATTTCCGCCCGAATATGATAGTGTCGATCACCGACCGCGGAGCGTCAAGCAAGCTGGTTAAAATATTCAAAATATACGATGCGTTTTATAACACGGTGTGCTTAGGCGCGGGTACTGCAAGCTCGGATATTCTCGACATTCTGGGTCTTGAGAACTCCGAAAAGGACGTCGTAATCAGCATTATGAGCGAGCCTACGGCAATAACCGTTATGAAACACCTTAACGACAGACTGTCGGGCAACGTGGGCAGCAAGGGAATTTCCTTCAGACTCAAGCTCAACGCCGCTCCCGGCCTACTCGTAAAGGCGCTCGAAATCAAAACAAATAAATCCGCAACGGAGGGATTTACCGTGAACGAAGAATCCACCAAATACAATCTTATTATCGTTACCGTCAATCAGGGCTTTACCGACGAGGTTATGGCAGCCGCCAAAAAGGCAGGCGCGCGCGGCGGTACTCTTCTTCGTGCGCGTCAGGTGCGCAACGACGAGACCGACTCGCTCTTCGGCAACAACTTCACCCCCGAACGTGAGATCATTGCCATTCTTACGCCCAACGAAACCCGCAACGCCATTATAGAAGCTATCAACACCGATTTCGGCGTGCGCTCCGAAGCCAACTCCGTCGTTCTGTCCATGCCCGTCGAGGACGTTGCAAAACTCTCGTAAGAATTTTTATTATTGTGTTTTATATCAAAAGCACCTCGAAAGACAAAACCTTTCGCGGTGCTTTTTTACTGCTCTCAAATATTTTTCAGTCAATAATCCCTGAGTCCCAACAGATAGTCAATTCCCACGTCGAAATATTGCGCAAGCTTGAATAAAGCCGACGCGCTAGGTTCATGCTTGCCCGTTTCCCAATTGCTTATACTCGCATTGCTCAGCTCCAATTCTTCGGCAAGCTGAGTTTGTCCCACTTTGTTTTCCGCCCTAAGCTCTCTGAGTCTGTCTCCGAATACCTTTCTGTTAAATTCTTTAATACCGCTTTTCATACGAAATATTCTACATTATATTAGCGCAAATCGCTTGACTTCTAATTATAATTAATAATTAATAATTATTATATGATTATTATACTTTAGGAGAAAATTTTATTATGTTTTGCGCCAAATGCGGAACGCAATTAGACGACGGGACTGAGTTTTGCCCTAAGTGCGGAGCGAGCCAAACGGGAGCGGAAACGCCGCAACAAAACTACCGCGCCCCCAATTACGAATTCAAGACGGTAAGATGTTATCCGAGCGACTACACGGAAAACAAGTACCGCGAATTTTACGAAAATTGCGGTTGGACGATTCTTGATATGGACCGTAAGCAGGTATACAGCGGGCAGGACAGCAGCGGAACACAACACTATTCTACGCAAACTCATATAAAAATGCAGCGCGACAAGAATATGCCCAACTACGAAGAAATACGCAAGCTTTCGGACACTGCCGAAGAATACTTCGATACTACCGCGAAAACAAAACCGACAACGCGTTGGATTATTGTTGCCGTAGTGGCGATTTTGGGACTTATATTTAATTTGCTTTTCGGCGCGCCTGCGTTAATCGCCGTTCCTTTCGCGGTCATTATAGGCGTATGCGTTCTGATGTTTACCTTAGCGGTTACAAAAAACAAGAAAATGCGCAAAATCTATTACGCAAACAAAGCGATTTCGGACAAAGCCTATGAGGAATGTAAAAAACTCGTAGCACAGTCAAAATAAAAAACTTTCGGTCGAAAAGCGTCGCAGTCAAAGCGATGCTTTTTATTTTTAAGTTAAAATTACGTTAAATTCATTTAACTTTCACTTTATTTTATTGACATTTCATATGTATATCAATATAATAAATAGCGAAATCAAACTTTTATTCGTGAGGATTTTGACATGCTTAGACTTAACAACGTTACGAAAGACTACAAGGTTGCCGACACCACGGTACAGGCGCTCAAGGGCATTAGTCTGTCGTTCCGCAAAAACGAATTCGTGTCTATCTTAGGTCCGTCGGGCTGCGGTAAAACAACGCTCCTAAACATTATCGGCGGCTTGGACAGATACACTTCGGACGACGTTACGATAGGCGGAGTAAGCAACAAGCAGTTTAAAGACAGCGACTGGG
>CAZBTB010000166.1:0-4011 GCA_964494605.1 uncultured Lachnospiraceae bacterium | reverse complement strand
CTGGCAGACCGTATGGCTGGAGCGCACTCCGTCGGACTACGTGCGTGCGGTCAAATTCTTTCCCGATATCGAGAAGTGTTCGGTAAACGTCGAATTAGACGTCGAGGGCGAACAGACCGCTGAAATCGCCGTTTATTATAAAGGTAAACGCATGGGCGGCGCAAAAGGCGGAGCAAAGGGCAAGACAGAATTTTACATAACTTTAAGCGAAAAACATCTTTGGGAGCCGGGGCACGGCAGGCTTTACGACGTGGTTATTAAGTACGGCAACGACGAAGTGAAAAGCTATTTCGGATTGCGCGAGATAAAGTTCGACGGAATGAAATTTCTTGTCAACGGCAAAAGCGTTTTTCAGCGGTTCGCGCTCGATCAAGGCTACAATCCCGACGGAATATACACCGCGCCCGACGAGAGCTGTTTTGTTAATGACATTCAGAGCGCGGTTGACTTAGGGTTCAACGGCGCGCGACTTCATCAGAAGGTTTTCGAGCCGGGATACCTTTATCACTGCGACAGAACGGGCTTTATGGTTTGGGGCGAGTTTCCGAGCTGGGGAGTCAAGTACGACAATCTCGACGCGCTGGGCGACGTTCTGGGCGAGTGGACCATGGCAGTGGAGCGGGACTTCAATCACCCGAGTATCGTTATTTGGTGTCCGCTTAACGAGACCTGGTGTAATCTCGAGGACAGGCGCAAAATGCGCGACGTCAGGTTTGTGGACGCGGTTTACGAGGCGACTAAGCGTATCGACCCGACGAGGCCGTGCGTGGACGTAAGCGGAGGATTTCACGGACACAAGACAGACTTATACGACTTCCACGATTACAAGAGCTGCGACGAGCTTAAAAGTCACCTTGCGGCGTTAATGAGCCGTGACGAGCTGATTATGGAAATGCTGTACGCGCCCGAAGGGAATGAGAGAGAAGAAGCGCTCAGATACCAAGCGGGACTGCCCACTGGCGTCAGCGAGTACGGCGGAATCAGGTTTACCGAGGGTGACTGCGGTTGGGGCTACAGAGCGATAACCTCGGAAGAGGATTTCGTTGCCGAGTATATTGCGCTTACCGAGCAGCTGCTTAATTGCCCCAAGCTGTCGGGGTTCTGCTACACGCAGCTGTACGATATCGAGCAGGAGCAGAACGGCTTGCTCACTTACGACCGTAGACCGAAGCTCAGCAAAGAAGCAATGGCCCGTATTGCCGAGTGCAACCGTAAAACGGCGGCGATAGAAGAAGACGAAAAAACGCGGCTCGGTCATTCGGCGTAGGTCGGAAAGCCGAGCGGTAAAATAAAACACGAAAACTAAATTCGGGAGGATAAAAAAATGAAAAAACGGTTCATGTCGGTAATGCTTGTATGTATTCTCGTACTGTCCCTTGCGCTTGTAAGCGGCTGTTCGGTGGGGCCCGAGGGCGACGAACAAATCGACGAAACGCGCACGCAGCTTTACGTCTATACATACGACGGCGGCTACGGCTCCGATTGGCTGTACGCCGTAAAAAGACGTTTTGAAGAGCTTCATAAAGACGACGAGCTCGAAACGGGCAAAAAGGGAATACAGGTTTACGTCACCGCGCAAAAGGTGGGTGTCGGGCAGCTGTTGAATCAGGTGCTCGACGACAGGCACGAGATTTATTTCAGCGAGTACGCCGACTATTATTCGTACCGTGCGCTCGGAATTCTAGGCGATATAACCGAGGCTGTGACCCGACCGCTCACCGAGTACGGAGAAACGCGCAGCATCGAGAATAAGCTAACCAAGGAGCAGCAGGAGTATTACAGCGTGGACGGCGACGACGGCAAGGAGCATTTTTACGGACTGCCGCATTACTCGGGCTATTCGGGACTTACCTACAATAAAGCGCTGTTCGACTCAAAGATGTATTACTTTGCAGACAGCCGCGGCTCGGCGCTCGAGGATCGGTTTATCGCGTCGGCTGCCGATAAGAAAAGTGCAGGCCCCGACGGGGTTTACAAAACCGAGGACGACGGCTTGCCCGCTACCTACGAGGAGTTTTTCACGCTCTGCGAATGGATTTCAAAGAACGGTGACACTCCCGTAAATTGGAACGGTTACGATTACAACAATTATCTCGGTCACCTTCTCGACGCGCTCGTAGCCGATTACGAGGGACTTGACCAAATGAAGCTTCAGTTTACGTTAAACGGCACGGCAAAAGACCTCGGCACGGTCAACGCTTCGGGCGAGTTCGTAAAGGACGCCGCCGACCTAACCATAACCGCGTCGAACGGTTACGAGCTGGGACGTCAGGCGGGTCGCTATTATGCGCTTAAGTTTTTGCAGGAGCTGATTACGACCGATAAGTATCACAATTCCAACGCGTTCAACTCGGGCTACTCGCAGATCAACGCCCAAGAGGATTTTCTTTACGGCGGCGAGGACGGCAAAACCAAACCCGTAGCCATGCTCTTAGACGGTATCTGGTGGATGTCCGAAGCTACGACCACTTTTAACACTATGGTGGATAGCATGGGTCAGGACTACTCCAAAATGAACCGCGATTTCCGTTTTATGCCGCTGCCCAACGCGTCGGACGCTAAGACGAACGAGAAAGCAGAGGGGCGCAAAACTCTTTTGTACGATCACCAAAGATCCATTTGCTTTATGAAGGCGAACGTTCCAGAGTTTAAATGCGAGCTTGCGCTCGACTTTATCCGGTTCGTTAATTCGGACGAATCGCTAGTGGAGTTCACGCAGATAGTAAACGCGCCCAAGGCACTCGAGTACAAAATGACCGACGAGCAGATGGAGGGAATGACCGAGTTCGGCAAGAGCATTGTAAGAATGCGCGAAAACAGCGAAGTCATCTATCCGTACTCCGGCAGCAACGATTATCTTGCGCGCTCGAGCGTTATCACGGTTTCGTCGTCTCTTATGACCAACGGTACTAAGTACGGTTATCCGGGCCGCGTTTTCCACGAGGATACCGTAGGACTTAAGGATTACTTTGAAGGAATCAAGCGAGGCATGCAAAGCAACTGGAATTAACGGTGAGGAGTAAATAATGGTGAGTCAGACAAAGAAAAAATCTACCGTCATGAAGGCAAAACATAAGGATTTACTGTTTTACTGCCTTATGATAGCTTTTCCCGTGCTTCAGTTCTGTATCTTTTATATCGGCGTTAATTTCAACTCGCTGCTGCTGGCGTTTCAGGACATAACGCTGACTACGTCGGGTTACGTGTCGGTGTGGACCTTTGACAACATAAGAGCGGTTTTCCGCGACGTTTTCCATTCGCCCATGCTGCTTACTTCGCTCGGGCGTTCGGTGGAAATATGGATACTTACGGTGTGTATTCTGCCGCCGCTTCAGCTGATGTTTGCTTATTACATATCCAAGAAACTGCCGCTGGGCAAAGCTTACCGCGTGCTGCTGTTCATTCCGTCGATAATTTCGTCCGTCGTCATGGTAACGATTTTCCAGTTCTTCGTGGAAATCGTCGTACCCGACGTGCTCGCCGCCGTCGGCGTTGAGGGCGTGCGAGGTCTTATCGAAAACCCGAGCTCGAGATTTGCGACGATCATGTTTTACAGCATTTTCATGGGCTTCGGTTCCAACACGCTCATTTACGGCAACGTCATGAGCGGCATATCCGAAGAGGTTATAGAAGCGGCGCATCTCGACGGCGCGACGGGCTTAAAGGAATTCTGGCACATAACACTGCCGTCCATTTTCCCCACGCTCGCAACGTTTCTCGTCATTCAGACCGCGGGGATTTTCACAAACGGCTTCAACCTCTACACGTTCTATCAATCGGACGCGCCCGAGAGCCTGTATACCTACGGCTATTACCTGTATATAAACACACTCAAGGCGACAAACGCCGAATATCCCTATCTTGCCGCAATGGGACTGTTTCTCACGCTTATTACCGCGCCCGTAACATTTCTTTTGCGTTGGGCGTTCGATAAGTTCGGTCCCACCGAGGATTAAGGAGGTCAGTCATGCTTACAAATAACAAATGCTCAACGCCCAAACCCCGCTTCAC
>CAZBTB010000165.1:0-4025 GCA_964494605.1 uncultured Lachnospiraceae bacterium | reverse complement strand
TTTTATTTGAACGATACCGAAAACAATCAATGCTACGATACGAGCAAACCCAAGCAAAGCTATGACTTTGCGGCGATTGTTCTGGGTCGTTTCGAAGGCGGCGCACTCATAGAAATGCGCAACCGTTTTAAAGTGGGCGAAGAGCTCGAGGTGCTTTCCCCAAACGATTACCATAACTCGCTGATCACCGTCGGGAGAATGGAAAACGAGGCGGGCGATGTCATAGATGACGCGCTCCTGGTCAAGCAAAAGCTACGGCTTTTTACCTCGGTTCCGCTTACTAAAGGCGATATTTTGCGCAAAAAAGCAAAATAGTCCAAGTTGCTGCTTGTCTTAATTGAGAGGGGACAGGCAACCGTGTTACGAGGATTTCATATAATGGTAAAGCGTTACGTTTTTTAACGGGCGCGGAGGCGTTATATGATATTCGAGTCGTTCTTAAATTTTTTAAGCCGCGTATTCTGCTTTACTTCCTACGTAAACAACAAGGGTTCGTTCCCTAAACCATTGCCGCCCGAAGAGGAAAAGCGGTACGTCGAACGCGTTAAGGCAGGCGACCCCGAGGCGCGCGAGATTCTGATTCGTCATAATCTGCGGCTGGTCGCGCATATCGTTAAAAAATATTCGAGCGCAGGCGAAGCCGACGACCTGATTTCCGTTGGTAGCATAGGGCTTATCAAAGGCATAGAGAGCTTCGAGTACGGCAAGGGTTCTCAGCTTGCCACTTATGTCGCAAAATGTATCGATAACGAAATTCTCATGTACATACGCGCAAACAAAAAACACCGCGCTTCCGTGTCGCTGTACGAGTCGGTCGGAATGGACAAAGAGGGCAACGAAATAACGCTCATGGAAATCCTGCCGGCAAAGGACGACAATCTTTTCGGCAAAGTGGAAACCGAAGTCATGATGGAGCGCGTCATGGAAGCAACCCGAAAAGTGCTGAGCAAGCGTGAATATAAAATAATCTGCATGCGCTACGGACTGGGCGGCGAAAAGGTGCACACTCAGTTGGACGTGGCGGCAAAGCTTGATATCTCGCGCTCGTATGTGTCTCGCATAGAGAAGAAGGCAATCGAAAAGCTGAGTAAAGAATTAAAGAAATAATTGACATTTGACACAACAAGTGTTATAATCATACGGCAAGATAATCGGACGGTTGCGTGAGTAATCACGAGGAAAGTCCGAACACCGCAGGACAAGGACGCCGGCTAACTACCGGTGAAGGCGACTTTAAGGAAAGTGCAACAGAAATAAACCGCCGCGCAAGCGGTAAGGATGGAAAGGCAGGGTAAGAGCCTACCGCGCCCGCGGCAACGCAGGCGGCAATGTAAACCCCGTCCGGTGCAAGATGTGAGGAAAATCGGTTGTCCGCCGTTCCTCCTATATCGCTCGATCGTATCGGCAACGATACGGCTAGACAGATAACCGTCATAAAACAGAATTCGGCTTACAGATTGTCTTGCAATTATAAAAGTTAACCCCGTTACGTGACGTAACGGGGTTTTGTTTTACTCTTCGGGAGTGGTTTCATTGTCGGTAACAGGCTCTTCCGAACTTTTTGTCTCTTCGGTCGGGGCGGTGTTGTTCGGAGGCGCGCAGGCAGCCGAAGCGACGGGCGGTTTCCGCCTGAAGATTTTAAGAATGTCCAGTCTCATTACGGTTATTATTATAGATATAAATACGATCGTAAAACCGATAACGATTTGCACGCTAAGCGTTTCATAGCCCAGGATTACCGAAAACACGGTGCCGAACACTGCCTCGAGGCTGAGAATGAGCGCGCTTTGATTGGACGACGCCGACAGCTGTTGTCCGTAAAACTGTCCCATCTGTGCGCCCAGAGAACAAACGATCGTAAGATAACAAAGGCTGAAAATCATGTCGCCCGTAATCGCGAAGGCGGAGATGTCGTATTGCGGAAGCTCGATTGATGCGCTTAATATCAATAGAATCGTTCCGGCTGTAAGCACTTCTATGGGCAGCAGAGCGCCGTTATCGTCCTTTTGAAAATCGTCTATGAAAATTATCTGAAGAGCAAAGAAAATAGCGGAAATCAGCGTAAGCATGTCTCCCAATAAAAATCCCGAATCCGGTTGGTCGCCGCCAGAAAGCGAGATCAGCCCCACGCCAAGCACGCAGAGAACGGCTGAAATCAAATTGTAGCTGTGCGGCTTGATTTTTTTTATCAGGAGTAAGAGAAAAGGGCACATTACGCTGTACGTCGATGTGATAAAAGCATTTCTTCCCGGCGTTGTATTTTTCAATCCGTAAGTCTGAATGAAATAACCCGCGCTTAAGATTGCGCCTAAGATAATGCCGTGTATAATGTTTTTTTTGTTTGTTTTGAGTATTTTCTTTATAAATATGAGCGACAGAATTGCACCGGAAACAAAGAATCTTATGGCGATAACGTAAGTCTGCGGCAAAACATCTATGACGTTTTTAAGTAAAGCAAAGGACGACCCCCACGCAATAGTGGTCGTTAGCAGAATAATCAAACCGATTATATTCTTCTTTTTTTTTGAGAGCATTATTATAATTTTCTTCTTTTCATATAGAGTCTTATCAGCAGAACTAGCAGCAGTAAAAGCGTAAGTATTCCGATAATCAAAGCTACTATCTGAACAACGGATATATTGTTATAAGCTATATAAACGGTTTCGACGTAGCCGTCGGGCGTTCCCAGCCTTTCGTCGAAAAAGCGTATTTTAGTGTACTTCAACGACGTGTCGAAAGTTCCGACTACTTCGACTTTTGTCCCGACGGGGAAGAACCGACCGTCTATTGTTGCGTAATTGCCGTCGTCGTTAAGAGCGTAAGCGTTTGCGCCGATCGAGCCGTTGTAAGACTTGATTTCGGCGTTGTACTGCGGACGTGCGCTGTCGGGAACGAAGCCTTTTACCGATACCGAACCGACGGGCATATATCCGTGAGTGCCGTCCTCGAGACGCACTCTGTACCAGCGACTGCCGCCTGTCTCGTATTCGGGAAAGGGGAGTAAGGATACGACGGTGCCTTTGTCGATCGGGGCTTTTACGTTAATCGGGTTTTCGTTGTCCGCTGATTTTACTTCGTTGAACGAGGGAACGGCGTAGAGGTTAGTGCCTTGAGAATAAACCGTTCCGCTCGACGCGGGCGGATTGTTGACGGTTAGCGGCTCGCCTATAGCGGACTTAAAGACGTACCCTGCGAAAAGCTCGTTTCTTGCCGTATTTTCGTAAGTGACAAAGCAGAAGTTTGCGGCGTTCTCGATGTCGTATTTGGCAACGAAAACGACCACGCCTGCCGGCAGGCAAATATTTAAGTCGGTTTCGTTCAACGTGTTGTAAACAGAACAAGCCGTCGACGTGTATCTGAGTGGGTTTTCTTCGTCGTAAGGCTTAAGCTTAGGCTCGAGCGTGTCCATTGTCTCAACGCCTGCGTCCGCTTTCTTGACGACTTTAACAAGACTGTTTTCGGCGTCGGCTAAAATCAAATCGCCGTACTCGGCGCCGCCTGCCGACGTTCTTGCTATTGCAACCGAAACGATATCTTTGCCGAGTGCGGGAGCATTTTGTACCTCGGTGACGTAACCGCCGAAACCGCCGTCGGGGTTTTGTTGTTGCCACTTGACTAATTTCGATCCGTCCTCTTCGGCCGTGACAATAAAGAAATTGCCGTGAGCATCGGTACAAAGGTCAATTATTCGGTTGTCGAGTTTAATATAATAAGATTCCGGTTGCTCGTGCGGATTGGCGCAGTCGACGTCGTAAACGTAAGCTTCGGTTTCGCCGTTCCGCGCGGCAAACAGCCTGTCCCCGCCGATTGCGATACACAGCGCGTCTATGTTTTGCATGAGCGGAGCTTCGTCCAAGCCGTCCTTTGCCGTCATGCGGTAAACCGCTGTTCCCGCGAGTGCGTATACCGTGTTGTCGCTACCCGTGTAAACGTCGGTAACGTTATAGGGAAGAGTAAATTCGGTAACGACCGATTTAAGGTCGGATTTGAGTACCGTAACTGTTTTACCCGAGTGTGCGATTATT
>CAZBTB010000164.1:0-4040 GCA_964494605.1 uncultured Lachnospiraceae bacterium | reverse complement strand
GCGGCGTTACTCCCGCCGATATTAACGTATTGATTGTAAAATTCAGTTAGTTATATTTGGTAAATTCGCCGTAGCACGAACAGAATTTCATTGCCGAAGCGCATTCGGGGCAGTAGTCCGAGCCGCACGTAGAGCAGTGACAAGCGTCCTCGATATTAATGTTTTTACCGCAATTAGAGCATATCATAATGGTTATAGTATGAGATTTCGGCGGTTTTTTATGCTTTTTCGGTGTTTTTTTGTGAAAAATCCGAAAAAATGCTTGCCAAATAAATTTTCTTATAGTAAAATATAATCAACAGATAGGCGTTCTGCCTAAAAATTTACTTTCGGATTATAGGGGTTAACGATAATGAACATTAGTGAAGTGCGAGTAAGACTTGTAAGAAAGGACGAGGGCAAGTTAAAGGCTGTTGCTTCCGTTACCATTGATAATTGCTTCGTAGTACATGACGTTAAAATTCTCGAGGGTACGGACGATTTCTTTATTGCTATGCCAAGTAAAAAAACTCCCGACGGCGAGTACAAGGATATTGTACATCCGCTCAACACCGAGACGCGCGAACAGCTCAAAAAAGCCGTTCTCGACGAGTTCGAGAAAGTGCGCTCGCAGGTTGCAAGCGAGGAGTAAAATCGGTTCGATTAAAAAGGACGCAATTTCCTTTCGGGGTTGTTGCGTCCTTTTTCGGTTATTCGGGGCAGTTAATCCTGCCTGTATTTCATATACTTTTCCTTCGTGGCTATACCGCCGCGCAGATGCCGTTCGCTTAAGTTGAAGTCGAGTATTTTTTTGACTTCGCCGTACAGCGCAAGATCTATGTTTTTAAGTCTTTCGGCTACATCCTTATGCACGGTGCTTTTGCTTACGTCGAATGCTTTTGCCGTGTCGCGCACGGTTGCTTTGGTTTTTATTATGTATTCCGCTTCCGTTATAGCCCTTTGCTTGATATTTTCTTTCATGGCATGCATCCTTATATAAGTCTTAGTACTTTATAAGTATGAAGAAACCGAAAACGATATGACGTTTTTCGCGTTTTTTCGCGCTATAATTGAGTTTTAACAAAACGTAATTATTGTTTAATCATATTCTAATCTCCCGTTCTTGACAAAAGAGCGTATTATATTATATAATTATTAAAAAGTAAAAAAACAAAGCGAGGATAAGTCTATGGGATTACTCAAGAATATCGAATGGAAGGATGACAGCAAGAACACTATCGTCTACAAGGTCGATATGAAAAACGATTACATATCGAAAGGGTCGGTTCTTACCGTGCGCGACAGTCAGGCGGCTGTTTTCTCGCACAAGGGAAGAATGGCGGACGTTTTCTTGCCCGGATATTATAAGCTCGATACCGACTCGATACCCGTAATAACCAAGCTCATGAGCTGGAAGTACGGCTTCGAAAATCCCTTCCGCTCGGACGTCTACTTTGTAAATACAAAGCAGTTTACGAATATGAAGTGGGGCACTGCCAATCCCATTATGATCCGCGACAAGGATTACGGCGCTGTGCGCGTGCGCGGTTACGGCGCGTATTCGTTTAAAGTAAACGATCCGTTCGTTTTCCTGACCGAGCTGTCGGGCACGAACTCGAGCTTTAAGACGCAGGAAATAACCGACTACCTCAAGAGCCTTGTCGTTCAGGGGATTTCGGATGCTATCGGCGAAAGTAAAATCCCCGTGCTGGATATGGCGGGTAACCTCATAGAGTTGGGCGAAATGGTTCGCAATTCCATTCAGCCGACTTTTAAAGAAATGGGTCTCGAGCTTACCAAGTTCGTGTTCGAAAACTTCTCTCTTCCCAAAGAGCTCGAAGAAGCTATGGATAAAAACACGACGCTCGGAATGATGCGCGGCAACATGGACGTTTACACGGCTATGGCGCAGGCGGACGCGCTTAAAGACGCCGCTAAAAATCCCGGCATGGCGGGCGCGACGATGGGCGCGGGCATGGGCTTCGGTATGGGCAATATGTTCGGCAGTATGTTCGCCAACAATAACGCGGCGTCGGTTGCGGCAAAGGCGAACGAAGAGAAAGCTTCGTGTCCCAAGTGCGGCGCGAGCGTGAATGCAAAAGCTAAATTCTGCCCCGAGTGCGGCGCGGCAATGGGCAACGTTTGTCCCAAGTGCGGCACGGCCGTAAAACCGGGCGCTAAATTCTGTCCCGAGTGCGGACAGAAACTGACGGCGGCATGTCCCAAGTGCGGCGCCGCGGTAAAGGCGGGCGCTAAATTCTGCCCCGAGTGCGGTGAAAAGCTTTAATCGGATTTAATGAGGAAGAAAGGAATTGACGGAAGCATACGACGATTTCGGATTTAACGAGGGTGTTCCGCCCGAGATAGAAAACGAAACAGCAATAACCAAGTGCCCTGCGTGCGGAGCGAACATGATTTTTCTGCCCGCCGAGAACTGCTTGTACTGCGAGCATTGCGGAACCAAACAGGAGATAAAAGGGCGAAACAGCGAGGAGCTGGACTTCGAGCGGCTTCTTGAACACAACAATACCTGGGTGGACGAAACGCACGTCTTCAGGTGCAACAACTGCGGAGCAAAGGAAGTGCTCGACCGCAACGAGATAGCCAAAAGGTGTTCTTTCTGCGGCACCACCAATATTGTGGAAACCGACGAGCTTTCGGGAATAAAGCCCAATGCGGTAGTACCTTTTAAGCTCAGCGCCGACGAAGCCACCGAAAGGGTCAAGGTTTGGGCGAAAAAGAAAATCTTCGCGCCCGGCAAGTTCAAAAAGAGCGTGACGCCCGAAGAAATGAAGGGCGTTTACAATCCCGCGTTTTCTTTTGATACCGACACGTTATCCAATTATCAGGGAACGTTGGGCGAATATTACTACGTTACGCGCCGCGTCAACGGCAAAACCGTTCAGGAACGAAAAATACGTTATAAGCATATCAGCGGAACTTACAGCATGTTTTTTGACGATATTCTTATTCAGGCGTCCACGGTCATCAATCAGAAATCGCTCGATAAGCTTCAGCCGTTTAAAACCAACGACAGCAACGCTTACAGCAAGGAGTACTTAAGCGGATTTGTAGCCAATCAGTACACCAAGGACGGAACGGCGTGTTGGGAAGAAGCGAAGCAGCTTATCCGCAAGCGGCTCCGGGCGGCGATTTTGAGCCAATACAGCTACGACACGGTGGAGTCGTTTACCGTAAACACCGCTTGCAACGACATAACTTACAAGTATTTGCTGCTTCCGCTTTACGTCGGACATTGCAACTGGCGAAGTAAGCTGTACAACTTTTTCGTCAACGGCTTTAACGGCAAGATCGTGGGCAAAACGCCCGTTTCGCCTCTGCGCGTCGGCTTGGCGGTTTTGGGCGGAATAGCGCTATGCGTCGGACTTTATTTTTTGTGTAGATTAATAGGCAATATATAAAAGGAGAAATAAAAATGAAAAACGTAAATTTATTGTCCGAAATAAGCGGCACCGAAATTACTTTCATCGTGCTTATGGTCGTTCTGGTGCTCGTTATCGGAGCGTTGCTTTTTGTCGTCTTTAAGTTTCTTAAACCGGTGCAGTATTTCAAAAACGGGAATAAGAACGAGGCAGGAGCGGTGGAGACTATTGACGGTGTTCGCTACAGCAAGAACGGCGAAATCCTTGATCCGGACGGCAGTGTAAGCATTACGCTCAAGCAAGAGGATATCGTTCTTACCGCTCAGAAAACTTATACCGCAAGAAAAGGCAGTAAGCTTGCGCCCGGCAAGTACACCGTTCTTTCCGCGGCACAGGGTGAAGAGACGTTTAATATCCGCGTAACCGGCTTTGTAAGAAGCTTTAAGCACGGCGACAGTATCGTGCTTGTCGAAGGCACGGAGATTACTCCCGTATCGCACACGATTATCCTCAGATAAAGGAGACTTACAATGAGTAAGAATTTTGTTTTCAGATTTTTGATGTGTCTTGTTGCCGTTGCCGCTTCGGTCATGTGGCTGTTGACGGTTATTCCCGCAACCGCAGAGGCGATGAGCTGGTTTTCTCTCGGTTGGGCAATTATGATTATTTCGGGCTTTT
>CAZBTB010000163.1:0-4090 GCA_964494605.1 uncultured Lachnospiraceae bacterium | reverse complement strand
GTCTTTTTCGAACACTGCCGTTGCCGCGGCGCGCTCATCTTCGTCCGCCATTCGTGCGATTTTAACAAACCTTACCGACAAATGCTCGCGCTCTATTCTTCTTCGCACTTCGTCGTTTTCTGCGGCTTTTTCGGCAAGACGGAACAATTCGTCGCACCGATCGATCAATTCGTCATTCAGGTACGGCGCTCTCGGATCGTCGTAAATGGTCATCGTCTTTCCCTCAATACTTTCGGACATTAATTTTATATATTCTTTTATATAAGGCGCGCCTTTACCGAAAACTCCTTCGGTAAACTCGTCGATAGCGGCTTGAGCGTCGGCATAGGGATTCCACATAAGCCGAGCCATATAAAAGCTTTTCAGGTCGCCCATTGCCGCATCGCCGCCGTAAGAGAAATTGCCTTGCATCAGCACGCCGCGCACGCCTTTTTCCGCGTAGGTTTTCAAATTTTCGCGGATCTGGCGGAAAGGAAGAAAGGGTTGAAGATAATTTCTGAAATTTACCACGTAATCCCAAATGTACAGTCTGTCGCAGATTTTGCCCCATTTAGCGATATCTGACATAAATGCCGCGCATACCTCCGACCCTTGAGCGTCTTTTTTCTCGGCAATCTCTTTGATTGCAAGCCCTCGAGGGCACTCTATGTTGGCTATGCGCACTATTACGTTTTTATGAACCTTAACGTGTTTTGGTGCGGCTTTTGAATACTGGTACGCAAAGGTGTGCAACAATACGTCGGGATAATCCTTCTCGATATCTTCGGCAAGCGCGTTTACGAAACGTATTATACTCCCCGCGGGACTGCCCTCGTATTCGTCGATTGCCCTGCACTTTTCACAGGTGCAATACACATCGATATCGTTTTGCGCAACCGAAAAGACTTTGCAGTCGGGATTTTCCTTTATCCAGCGGCGCAACGTATCCCTCGCTATCCCGAATACGTCGGGATTGGACAAGCAAAGCTGAGCGGGCGTACGTTTGCCTTCCCATTCGCTGTAGTACTCGGGGTGTTCGTTCATATAATATTTAGCCGGAACCAAGTCGTCGAACGAATGGTGGCAGTTGAAAAATTTTACGTGTCCGCCCTTCTCGTTGGGAATGGGCGCAAGGTTGGCGTTAAGACCGTTTTTCACGCAAAAATCGGCGTCGAATGCGTGGCGGAAATACGACTCTCTGTATTCGAAAAACGGTTTATCCTTTATATCCGTGTGCGGAATAGCCAACGAATCGATACGGTCGACCTTTTCGACGTCTTTGGTAAAAGCTCTGAACCCCACGAACTTAGCCAAAAATGCGTAAACGCCGTAAATCGTGCCGCGCGGAGTATTTCCGGCAATCAGAATATCTTCGTCGGTCGTTTTTATTACGTACCCCTCGTCGCCGACGTCGGAAATATCGGGATTCTTGCCTTCGTCGCGAACATTGAGTCCCACGTGAATTTCTTTTCCCCTGCGCGGAATTTTGTCCGAGTAATACGGCACCAAAATTCCCGTGCTTTCGTACAGATATTTTTGCAGCTCGCTCGCCGCATAATGCACCGCGGCGTGCTCGAACCTACAGGTTACTATCCCATAATTTGCTTTTCCGTTTTCCGCTATCACGTATTGTTTCATAATTTACTCTCCTTTTCTACGGCGCGCCGGATATTCCACTCGGCGTTTTCCAAACGTTTTTCCGCTTCGGCGGTGTCGGTTTTCAAAATGTCCGAAACTATCGACACCATTCTGTTGCGCAGTTTGATATTAGACGGCCGCAAATTTATCATAAGATTTTCGTAAACGTGACCCAACTTAATCATTACAGACGTAGAAATCATATTAAGTATCAGCTTCTGCGCCGTCCCCGCTTTCATACGCGTTGAGCCAGTTATTACCTCCGCTCCCGTATCGGGGGTTATCTCTATGTCCGCCGAACGGTAAAGCGGCGATCCCTCATTACACGAAATGCCCACCGTCAAAGCGCCCCGCTCTTTGGCATATTCCATTGCGCCCAGAACGTACGCCGCGCCGCCCGCAACCGAAAGTCCCGCTACGCTGTCTTCGGGCTTTAATTCGTATACCGCCAAATCCGCTCGCCCCGCCGAGCCGTCGTCTTCTGCGCCTTCTACGGCTCTTGTTACGGCTGTGCCGCCGCCCGCGATAATTCCCACTACCAGCTCGGGCGAAACCCCGAACGTCGGAGAACACTCGGCTGCGTCTAGAATACCCAACCGCCCCGACGTACCGCACCCGACGTAAAACAGCCTTCCGCCTTTTTTCATTCTTTGATAAATCGCGTCTACCGCTTCCGCAATACTGCCTATTACGTTGCCCACTGCCTTAACGGCGTTTGCGTTTTCCGTTTGTATCGCCGCCAGCATTTCGGACGTTTGCATTTTATCGATGTGAGCGGTATTTTCGTTGCGCATTTCGGTCTTAAGCATTTTTGCCTCCTACCGTTCGTTATTTGCGGGCATACCGGCGTTAAGCAGTGCGCCGTAAACCACGTCCTCGGTATAAATCTCTATATCGCATTTTTTTACATTGTCTTTTAGCGCGTCTTTTAACATGGGCAAAATAATATCGCCCGAACGTGTCAATCCGCCCACCAGAACGACCTTGGTTTTTCCGTCGAATCGTTTTAAGCAAACGTCGATCAAGTGCGCCGCACTTTCCATATTTTTATTAAGAATATCCCTTGCTACTTTATCGTTGGCGGCATAAGCCTCAAACACCGTACCGCTGTACGATGCGATGCCCGACTTGCCTTTCTCGTAAAACTGCGGCAGATTTTCAATTACCGTTTCGGTGCCGCAAGCTTTTTTTATTAGTTCGGTAAGTAATGTCTTTTCTCCCGTTCCGTCTTCCGCCATGCAAGCGGCTCTAATTGCATCCGCACCCAAATCGTACGCACTGCCGCCGCGGTCGAACAAATACCCCAGTCCCCCGACGCGCGTAACGGTTCCGTTTTTGCGTACCCATGCCGAAATGCCCGTTCCCATAATGACCGCAATACCGTCGCCGTTTCCCAGCCCCGCCGAAATAATATTTTCCGAGTCGCTGCCGTTAGCAACGCGCGCAAATCCGTATCCGTTAAGAAATGCCCGAATTCTTTCGCGCATATTTCCCACCGACCCGCCGGAAAGCCCCGCAAACAAGGAAATTTTTCTGTTGGGAATTCCTTCCGACACGGATTTGATTCCGTTGTCGATTACTAAAGCCGCCTTTTCAAAACCAAGATCGAACGGATTGGACGGACCGAGTTTTTCGACGCGGATAATTTTACCCGCCTTGTCGGCTAGCGCAAACGTCGTTTTCGTAGCCCCGCCGTCAATACCCAAGTAGTACTCGGGCTCGGTTTCGCACTCGAAAAGCGCCGATATTCCTATATCGAATAAATCAGCGATTTCGGCTAAAGTTTCTACGGACGGAAGATTTACGCCGCGTTCCCATTTGCTGAACGCTTTTCCCGTATATCCCAATTTATCCGCGACTTGCTGTTGCGTTAAATTAAGCCCGGTGCGGTATTTGAAAATATTGTTCGCGACTGTCTTTGATATATCCTTTTTCATTTTACCCTCGAAAAATTTAATTATCGGCTTTACGGTAGAATTTTATCGCATATTACGCCATTTGTCAACCGACAAATCGG
Source organism: uncultured Lachnospiraceae bacterium (assembly GCA_964494605.1). GTDB lineage: Bacteria > Bacillota > Clostridia > Christensenellales > Pumilibacteraceae > UBA10677. The sequence continues at coordinate 456 of CAZBTB010000163.1, read as the reverse complement.
CGACGGAAATATACCGATTCTACCGTGGGTAGAATCCGACTGTAAAAACAATATTATTCACCTATACCGACACGGTAAATCGCGTCGAATACTTGCGTCGGAATTTCTATTTATTTCCCCTATTTTATTTGACTATTAGCCTTAAAAGTTATATAATTATGAGTGGCGAAATAACGCCGTATTTATACAGTAATTTATAAATTGGAGGACAACTATGAAGAAAATGACTATCGACGGTAATACCGCCGCATCGCATATCGCGTATGCGTTCAGCGAAGTTGCGGCGATTTACCCCATCACTCCCTCTTCGCCCATGGCGGAAGTTGCGGACGAATGGTCGGCTCAGGGCAGACTGAATATGTTCGGACAGCCCTTAAGACTTGCCGAGATGGAATCGGAGGCTCCCGGATTCCCTAAAGATGGGACTTGGGATGTCCGTTGGGAAGGAATAAAACC
>CAZBTB010000162.1:0-4123 GCA_964494605.1 uncultured Lachnospiraceae bacterium | reverse complement strand
GCCCTTGCAAGCAAGCATTTTTGCTCGGCATTGACGGAATGACATTACAGTATAAGAACGTCTCGGACAAATACTAAGCTTAGTATCAACCCGAGGCGTTTATTTTATTTTGTCATTCCGAGTGAGAGACGAGTGTAACGAGGCTCGACGAGGAATCTCCACCTTATAAAATCAATCAACGGTTCTGAACAGCCGTGTAGGCGGCAGACCGAATTTGCGTTTTATTACGCGGCAGAAGTATTTGGGGTCGTAAAAGCCGGACGCAAGGGCGGCTTCACCGATATTGTAGTTACCCGTGGTTATCAGGCGTTCGGCGTGAGTGGTTCTTAAAGAAACTAAGTACTTCGAGGGCGTTGTGCCGAATTTCAGATCGAACAGCTTACGAAAGTACGTGTTGCTCATGTGCGCAATGCCTACGAGAGTATCGACGGAAAGTTCGGGGTCGGTGAAATGCTCGTGCATGTAGGATACGGCGGCAAGAAAACTCTTTTGCGTGTCGGTTGCATGGTTGTCGTTTGTTGTCGACAGCTTGCCGAATATTTCGTAAACTACCGAAGCGGCGTTAAAGTAGTACGCGCCCGTCTTGTCCGCCCACGCCGTACGGGCGCGCTCGAATAACGACTTAAAAAGCTCGGGCGAGTTTAATTCGAATACTTCGGTCGGTTCGTTTATGTCCGCCTCGAAGTGTATATGGATTATGTCGTTGGGCTCGTCGTAGTCGGCGGTGTATTCTTTTAAGGCAGGCATAAACGTTACCGAATCAGGCTCAGGGTATACTGTCGTATCGCCCTGAGTCAGCTTTGCCGAACCTTTGAGCCTATATACAAGCGCGTGAAAAGCACGGGGCGCGACGGTTACGTGCTGTATTCCCCAGGACTGATAGTTTATGTCCACGATCTTTACGGGCAGAACGGCTTTATCCAAAAACGACATTTTCTTTATTACCTCTTTATTTCAGTTTAACATGAAATAGCCGTATTGTCAAGTTATAAAAAATCCACCTTTTGTTTTTTTGTGCGGTTGCGGAAAGATATTCCGAAGTGGTAGAATGGTTATAAAGGAGAGAGGATAATGGAATTTTTCGATATAACCGGTAAGAAAATACTAATGCCCGAAAACGCGGACGCAAAACTGTTTTCGGAGCTTGCGGCGGCTTATGTTCCCGTCGGGACGCCGATGATTACCGCAAGCTTAAAGGACAATGCCGTGATAATAGGAAACGGAGAGAAAACAGAGCTCGGCACGGCGGAGTTCGGTATTAACGTAACAAAAAACGGAGTGTATATTGCGGGCAAAGATTATTCGTCTTTGGTTCGGGGGTTCTTTTCGTTTTCGGAAGCGTTAAAACCGTCGGACGACGGCAAAAGCTGTTTAGCCGAGTGCGGAATAAGCTACGGCAATCCGCGCGTAAAATTCCGCTGTCTGCATTTGTGCCTGTTTCCCGAAACCGACCTTAATTACATAGTTAAACGCGTGCGTACCGCGGCGATCCTCGGTTACACGCACGTCGTTATCGAATTTTGGGGTACGCTTAAGTTCGATTGCATGCCAGAGCTCGGGTGGAAGAACGCATATACCAAGTCACAGATCCGTCCCGTAATAAAAGAGGCGCAAACGTTGGGACTCGAAGTTATTCCCATGTTCAATCACCTCGGTCACGCCGCGGGTACGAGCGAGAGCGTGGGTAAACACGTTGTGCTCGACCAAAATCCGAAGTACGGATATATGTTTTCGGACTGCGGCTGGGAGTGGCGGACGGAGCTTGACGCGGTGCGAAAGCTTCACGCTTCGGTGCGGCGCGAACTGATCGGGCTTTGCGGCGAGGGCGAATATTTCCACGTCGGCTGCGACGAGGCTTATACGATAGGCGAGGACAAGGAAAGGGCAAAAGCCTGTGCCGAGTACATAAATTCCGTTCGGGACGAATTAAGTCATGAGGGACGCCGCGTAATAATGTGGGGAGATATGCTGTTAAGCCGCAATCGGCATAAGCCTGCGCCGCCCGAGTTTTATTGCGCAAATTCCACCGAAGAGGTTGCCGAGGTTTTTAAAAATACGCTCGACAAGAAAATACTCGTTGCCGATTGGCAGTATGACGTAAAAGAACGCGTTTGGAGTACGACCGAGGATATTATGAGCGCAGGGTTCGACGTCGTTTGCTGTCCATGGTACGACCAGGGCAATATCCGTTCGGCGGTTGATACCGCATTAAAGACGGGCGCGTTCGGAGTTATGCACACCACGTGGCACAGTGAGGGAAATGCGTACTGCGGCGAAGTTCTTGCGGGCGAGCTTATGTACGGCGGAGAAAAGACGGGCAGTACGCTGAGACACCGTGCCGCGGAACTCGGTCGCAAAGCGCTGCCGTCAAACGGCGATTACGGTAAATCGGGCTTTTACGAAAAGTTTAAGCTGATTTATTAGTGACGGACATGTGGAATTATCTTGCCGCGCTGTTTTCGGGCGGGTGTAACGCAACCAACTCCGCGCTGACAAAGCTTTCCGCAAAGGACGGCAGAACGGGAACGTTTGCCAACAACTCGGTCAAAACGCTTGCCGCGCTCGTTCTGTTTACGCTCCTCAGCGTGTGGACGTTCGAGTATCATGCGCCTACGCTCGTATACGGGCTTATTTACGGCATGCTCGTTACTTCGAGCACGCTGTTCGGCTATCTTGCGCTGAAAAACGGTTCGCTCGCGATCACCGCGCTTATCTCTTCGTACTCGGTGGTTCTGCCTTGCGGCTACGGGCTGATTGCTTTAGGCGAGAGCATAACGCCGCTGAAGATAGTCGGCTTGTGTCTGCTGCTTGTTGCGCTCGCGCTATTATGCAGGCGCGAAAAGAACGTCAGGTTCGGAAAAAAGTGGATTGTGTTTGTCGCAATTACGTTTGTTTGTAACGGGCTATCATCTATCGTGCAAAAGAGTCACCAGACCGAGTACCCCAAGCAGTTCTGCAACGAATTTATGTTTTTCGCGTTTGCGCTCATGGCGTTGTTTTTCGTGATATTTATGCTTTGCCGACACGAAAGACCGTATTTGTCCGCCGTAAAGTTTTCCGCGCCGTCGGGAGTTATATGGGGGCTGTCGTGCTATACGACGCTGGCGTTTTCCGCGTACGTGGACGCGTCGGTGCTGTTCGCGCTGACCGCCGTTTTCAACACGCTGTTCAACGTGCTTATCTCAAGGCTGTTCTTTAAGGAAAAATTTACCGTACTCCAAATAGTCGGAATTGTTCTGTCTGTCGTTTCGGTCATTCTCGTTAAATAACGCTTGACAACAAGCCTTAAATAATGGATAATAATATCCGAAATAATTAAAGGCGGTTGTTATTATGAAGCTGGGCGGATTGCAAAAATTAACGCTACTCGATTTTCCCGAAAAAATGGCTTGCACGGTTTTTACCGAAGGCTGTAATTTAAGATGTCCCTTTTGCCACAACGCATCGCTTGTCGTTAACCTCGGGCAGTTCGAAGAGACGAAAGAGGAAGAGGTTTTTGCGCTTTTAGCTAAGCGCAAGGGCGTACTCGACGGCGTGGCAATCACGGGCGGCGAGCCGCTACTTCACCGCGATATAGACGTTTTTATCGATAGGATCAAGGCGCTCGGGTTTGCCGTAAAGCTGGACACCAACGGTACGTTCCCCGACAGACTGAAAAACCTTATCGATACGGGAAGAGTGGACTACGTTGCCGTGGATATTAAAAACTCGCCCGAGCGCTATGCCGAGACGGTGGGGATAAAGGATTTCGATGTTGCGCCCGTTCGCGAGACGGTGGAAATACTTAAAAACGGCAAAGTGGATTACGAGTTCCGCACGACGGTGGTAAAACCGCTGTTCGATAAAGCCGCGTTCGAGGCAATAGGTAAGTGGATTTCGGGCGCGAAAAAATACTTCTTGCAAAAGTTCAAGGACTCGGGCGAGCTAATCGCCGCCGATGGCTTAAGCGGTTATACCGACGAAGAAATGCAGGAGTTCCTTGGCGTTGTCAAAAAATACGTGCCCAACGCCGAAATCAGAGGCTGAGATTAAAAGGTGGGGATTCCTCGAACTTGCGCTGTCGTGCGTTTTTGTGGAAAGCGCACGCGCTCGTGAATACCGTCGCAAAAATGCCCTTGCAAGC
>CAZBTB010000161.1:0-4176 GCA_964494605.1 uncultured Lachnospiraceae bacterium | reverse complement strand
ACCTGGATGGGACTCGAACCCACGACCTCTAGCGTGACAGGCTAGCGTTCTAACCGGCTGAACTACCAGGCCACAAACGACGATATAATGGGGAAGGGGAATAAGTGGTGGGCCTTCACGGGCTCGAACCGTGGACCGGCCGGTTATGAGCCGGCTGCTCTAACCAACTGAGCTAAAGGCCCGAATGCATCAAGGCAGTAATGAATTTGGTCGGGGTGAAGAGACTCGAACTCCCGACCCCATGGTCCCAAACCACGTGCGCTACCAACTGCGCTACACCCCGAAACCATCTTGCGCTGACCTATTTATCATACTACAAAACGATATTGTTTGTCAAGAGAATTTTCGAACATTTTACAAAAAATTTTCAATAATTGTATTTTTCAAAAACAGTGGGATTTCGACAAAATAACTTAAAATACGCAACAAGCAAAATGTTAAAATATTCGTATGTTTTAAGCGGAGGCAGATTAATGATAGAAAGCAAACTAGTCGGGTCGACTATGTATATAGGGCTCAGCGGCGAACTTGACGAAAGTTCTGCCGTATATATAAGAAGTAAGTTAGACGAGCTGTTTGAATTAAAGGAGTTTAAAAAAGTCGTGATAGAGATGAGCGAACTTACCTTTATGGACAGTACGGGTATAGGGGTTCTTTTGGGACGATACAAAAAACTGAAAGCTCGAGGCGTGCCCATATATATAGCTAATCCGATAAAGAGCATCGATAAAATTTTGAATTTATCGGGAATATACGGAATTATGCCCAAAGTGGATTTCAGGGAGGCTTAAATGGATAATTATATGGAAATGAAATTGCCGGCAATCAGCCGCAACGAGGCTTTTGCGCGCAACGTCATTGCTGCGTTTTGTGTGGAACTGAATCCCACGGTTGACGAGATAGACGATATTAAGACAGTTGTATCCGAAGCTGTGACGAATTGCATCGTCCACGCTTATGCTGATAAAGAGGGAGAAATAACGTTAAGAGCAAAAATAGACGGGCAAAGTCTACATATAGAAGTTGAGGATTCGGGTGTGGGTATTGCCGACATCGAAAAAGCAAGGCAGCCGTACTATACCGATAAACCCGAAGAGGAGCGCAGCGGCATGGGATTTACAATTATGGAGTCTTTTATGGACGAAATGGAGATTGTAAAGAATACTGCGGGCGGCGTTACCGTAAAACTTACCAAAAACTTTTGTATAGACTGAATGAGGCGGGTGCACGGATTTGCTGGAACAAAGCGAAGTTCTGAAATTAATCGTAAAAGCGCAGGCAGGAGATAACGATGCAAAAGCAACGTTACTCGAGCATAATTCGCCGCTAATTAAAAGTATTTTGCGCCGTTACAGAAACAAGGGCGTAGAATACGACGATTTATATCAGTTGGGCTGTATAGGCTTACTTAAAGCAATCAAAAACTTTTCCGCAGAGTTTGGAGTTAAGTTTTCGACCTATGCCGTGCCCATGATAATGGGCGAAATCAAACGATACTTAAGAGACGACGGCTATATCAAGGTCTCGAGATCCACAAAAACGCTTGCTTGTAAAATTTCATACTTTGTGGACGGAATAAAAAATTCGGAAGGCAGAAGTCCGACAATCGAGGAAATTGCCGAAAATTTCGGAATCGAACCGCAAGAAGTTGTTTTTACAATGGATTCGTCCAAGCAACCGGTTTCGATATACGACAAAGGTGATGACGATCAAGGGCAAGCGTTATTTGAAAAGTTGACCGATGGGGACGAAACCGACGCAACTATTGACCGAATGATAATAAAGGAGTCGATTAAAAAACTTGACGAACGCGAGCGAAAGATAATTATTATGAGATACTATAAGGATAAAACCCAAAGCGAGGTTGCGAAAGAATTGAGCGTATCGCAGGTGCAGATTTCACGGTTGGAAACAAAAATCATAGAAAAACTAAGAGCCGGATTTAAGTAAACGGAGGCGCGTTCTCCGTTTTTTCTTTTGTCTTGCATAAAAATCGCGCGGCTAAGCAATATTAAAATTGAGGTAAATGCGATGAAAAGACGAAATATTGAAATTACAAGCGATATTAACGTGACCGACAATGAAATATTGTTCGGTAGCAGTGAGGTGAACGATGTCAGATAAAAGTGCCGTACAAGCAAGAAACGAACGCTACGATAAGTATGTAAAAGCTGTAACTCCGACGACCGCAACGGTAAAATCACTGCTTAACAGCTTTTGGATAGGCGGATTGACGTGTATGATAGGTGAAATTATGGGTGATATTTATGCACTGATTTTTCCGCAGCTTTCCGTAGATATGATAGTTAACATAACGTCAATGACGCTTATTGCACTCGCGATATTATTTACCGGATTGGGTTTTTACGATGTAATCGCACGTCGAGGAGGCGCGGGTTCGTTTTTACCGATAACAGGCTTTGCAAACGCAATGTCCAGCGCCTCTATGGAATTTAAAACCGAAGGCTTGATTTTTGGCACGAGCGTAAAACTCTTCAGCGTTGTCGGTCCCGTTGTGGTAAACGGTATAGTTTGGTCTACGGTTGCGGGTCTGGTGCATTTGATTATTTTCGGGAGGTTCGGTGCGTAATGAATAAAGTTTTATGTCGCGGAGAGAATTGCGCATTTACGGTACCGGATAAGAAAATCAATATTTTTGCGAAAGAACATGCCGTTAATCCCAAACGGCAAACAGTAATTTTCGACAATCCGCCGAAGGTTATCGGCAGAATGTCTGTCGTCGGCGAAAAAGAAGGCAAAGGTCCGATGGGCAAATTCTTTCAAAAGGTAGTCGATGACGATAAAATGCACGAAAAAACCTTTGAAAAAGCGGAAATCGATATGCTTACTTCGGCAATCAACGGTGCTGCCGAAAGCGCCGGATTGTCGGTTTCGGACGTAGACATTCTTATTGCGGGTGACTTATTAAACCAAATTACAAGCTCGAGCTACGTGGCTCGTGAGCTTAATATTCCGTATATGGGCGTATACAGTGCATGCTCAACCATGAGTGAAAGCTTGGCTGTTGCCTCATCCATGCTGAACGCGGGATATTTTGATCGGATCCTATGCGCTACAGCCAGCCATTTTGCTACAGCCGAAAGACAGTTCCGATATCCTTTGGAATACGGCTGTCAGCGTCCGCCTTATGCGCAATGGACGGTTACGGCAGCAGGGGCGACTCTGCTAGCCCGCGAAGGTGACGGACCTAAAATTACCGCCGCAACCTTCGGCAAGGTAGTGGACTTCGGCACAAACGACTTAAACAATATGGGTGCAAGTATGGCGCCCGCCGCAATGAGTTCGCTTTTGGCGCTATTTAACGATACCAATACGAGACCCGAGGATTTCGATTTGATATTGACAGGTGATTTAGGAAAACTCGGTTCTGACATTCTGCGCGACCTAATGCGCGAACAAGGCTTTGAATTGGGTCAGAATTATATCGATTGCGGCAGTCTGGTTTACGATGTTACGCAAAAGTGTTATCAGGGCGGAAGCGGAGCGGGCTGTAGTGCATCGGTCGTTAACTCCTTTGTATTGGACAAGCTCGAAAAAGGCGAGTACGAACGTGTGGCATTTTTCGCAACAGGGGCGCTCATGAGTTCGCAGAGCTGTTTCCAAGGCGAAACAATACCGTGCATAAGCCACGGCGTGGTTATTGAGAGGTAAGATTATGTGGTGGGAATATTTATTGACTTATTTGATTGTTTTTGCATCGGGCGGCTTATTCTGCGTTTTGGCGCAAATCCTGATAATAAAAACGAAACTTACTCCGGCAAGGATTTTGGTTATATTTTTAATCGGAGGAATTATTCTTGAAGCTGTAGGCGTCTATGATTTTCTGTACAAGTACCTGAGCGCCGGTATAAGCGTACCGATAATAGGTTTCGGTGCATCGCTTGCAAAAGGCGCAATTCAGATGGCGAGAAGCGTTGGTTTTGTGGGTGCGTTTGCCGGCGGCCTTATTCGCACTGCATACGGAGTAGGGGTAGCCGTTGTAGCCAGCTATCTTGTTACACTTATTTTTTCGCCTAAATCCAAATAACGATTTACAATAGAATACCGTTCTTTAATTCGTGAGGTGATTGCCCCACGAATTTTTTTATCAATGTACGTAAAAACGCGGGCGAAGAAAAATTCAATTCCTCACAGATTTTTTCCAGACTGAATCCC
>CAZBTB010000160.1:0-4182 GCA_964494605.1 uncultured Lachnospiraceae bacterium | reverse complement strand
ACGCGAGACAGCGCACACGCGCTGTCCAAGGCGGCACGCCTTGTTACGCGCGAGTAGCGAGCGGTTACGCGACGAGGAATCTCCACCGCTCAAATTAACCTAGTCGAGCATTTCGCCGTCGGGTGTGACGGTAGAGCGCAGTTCTACGTGCTGTTTGTTGGGAGCGGTCGAGGGCAGACAGGAAAAACGGTTGCGGTATTTAGCGGGCGAAACGCCGTGCCACAGCTTAAACTCGCGCGTAAAGTGGCTTAGGGAAGTAAAGCCGATCATATTGGATATGACGAGCGTGTTGTAGTTTGTGTTCTCGAGTAGGTTTCGGGCGTAATTGAGCTTGACCTGTTTGAAGTATTGGCTCATGGTGTTGCCTGTGTACTGCTTGAAAAGCCTGGACAGCTGCATGTGGGAATATGCGTGGTCGCGGCAGATTTCTTCGACGTTTTTACAGATGTAGTCTTCGGACTTCATCTGTTTTATTATAGTCTTTATCACTTCGGGCATGGTGTCTTGCTCGGCTTGCAAAAGACTGCGGTAAACGAGTTTTATTACGTGCGTGAAAATCATGCCCACGTACATTGCCTGTGTCTCGAGGTCGTTAGAGTCGATCGTCTGAAGCGTCTGAATATCCTGAACAAAGTCGCTCATCTGCGATTCGCTCAAGTTCACGGCAAAGTCTTTGACGTGGTTCAAAAGGTTTTCGTAAAGTCCGGGCGCAATGGATTTGCACATCTTTTCGAGCATAACCGATTTTATGAAAAAACTGATGTGCTGCGACTCGGAGCCGTCTACTTCGGAAAAATAGTGGTAGTCCTGAGGCTTCAGTAAGTAAAGTCTCTGTCGTTCTATCAGTTCGTCCTTGCCGTTGAGGTGGTGAATGATTTTTCCGTGCGACATGATAAAGCATTCCCAGTGCTCGACGTGCACGTGAGGTTCTTTGTACGTTCCCTGTAAAACGTGGAAACATACACCCTTTTTCTGGTAAAGCTGGTTTTTGGGAAACGGATTGTATGCCATGTAATAATTATAACGGCAAAAACTCGAAAAGTCAACGGCAAACGCCCGATGTTATAAAAAAGCAAATTTCTGTTTCAAAATAGCAAGACGCGGGGGGGGGTGGGTATTATATACTTATAATATAGAAATTTGCTCTATATAAGTGGCGAATATCGAAAATAATAAAAAAGTGAGAAAGAGGAAAAGACAGATGAAAAGAAAGAGTATCGTATCGTTATTGCTCACTGCCGTAATGTGCTTTAGCTGTTTTGCCTGTGCACCCGAAACCGACAATCCGGGTGGACCGAACGACCCGAATACCCCGGGCAACACCGTGCAAAGCGGCTCGGTTTACGATTTCGGTTCGGGTTCGAGAAGTTATACGGTGAAACCGCTTGTGTCCGACGCTCCCGACTTTTCGGGCGTTACCGATGAGATGAATATCTTGAGCTGGAACACCGTAGACGGCAACGAGGTGCAGGCGGGATATTTCCGAGACCTCGGCTTTAACAAGACTTTTATATTGCGTTACGAGGGTTATAACCTGACAAATGATACCGAACGCGAAAAGCTTATCGAGCTGTGCGATTTTTACGATGAAAACGGTATTGACTTTTATTACGTAATCAACAACGGCTGGCAGTGCCGCGGCAACGGTATGCAGCTCGAGGCGTCAAAAGGTCCGTCTTACTTCTACCGTTCGTTGCAGGCGTTCTTCGATGCGGATATCGATTTTACGAAATATTCGACGTTTAAGGGAATTAACGTTTTCGACGAGCCTGGCGGCGAGTACGGCGTTATCAGGTCGAAAATTTACAACGACTTCGATTTTCTTGTGGGCAACTACGACAAGGACGGCGATGGGGTAAACGAAACCTGGCGTTTTAAGTACGACGCGGGAAATCAATACATCGAGGGCGGCTCTTACACAACCTCGTCGGGCGAGCAGAGATATATCCACATGCTTAAAGATTGGTTCGGCGAAGGCGGCTACGAAATCAAGGAAGAGGACGGCGAACGGTACGTTTACGGACCGAGCCAATACGAAATTTTCAAATCGCTGTGGAGTAAGGGCTTGTTTAAGACGGGCACGTACAAGGATTACGAATTCCGTATAAACATGGCAGGCTCGTTCCCTTACGATCTCGAGCAGTTAGCCGCAAGACTTCTGCCCGTTATCGTTCCCGACGGCGGCAAAATAACCGTTTCGCTCGACCGTTACGCGCTTGCTTACGACGCGCAGAAGGATGAGCCGAAGATCAGCGCTCAAACGCTGTTGAGAACGTTCGCTTACTGTGCGGACTTAAAGGAGCAGTATTCCTTGCCTTTCGACGCATTCTTGTTGACGGGACAGCAGAACGTTGTCGAGGGATTTGCGCGCGGTGACGATGCGGACGGGTTCTGGAGCGAGTCGGAAATGCGTTGGCAGTTCTACGGGCCGATGGCGTTCGGTGCGGACTGCATGCAGTACTTTGTATACTACACAAGCCCAACCGAAGTAGGCTCGGGAGCGTATCTCGGCGTTATCGATTGGAACGGACGCGCACCGACTAAAGCTTACAACTACTCGAAAAACGTCAATGCCGAGGCGCAGAAAATGTACAAGGCAACCTCGCAGTTTAATTATAAAGGCGCGATTACGTCGGTAGGCACGCGCAATAAGCTCGGTTACAACGAATTATTCGACAACCTGCCCGCCGAGTACAGAATAAGAAAACACGACCGCATAGGTTCGTTTACGTCGACGCGCGACACTCTTATAGGTTGTTTCCAAAACGACAATTACGACGCGTTTATGCTAGTCAACTTCGAGGATCCGTACTATAAGCGCACCGACACCGTTACGATAGGACTTAACGGCGCAACCCGCGCTTACGTTTACGGCAGAACCAAAACCAATCTTACGGGCGACGAAATAGAGTATTCGGACGTTACGGGGAGAGTCGTCGACTTGAAAGACGGCAAGCTTACCGTTGACATCGATTACGGTGATGCGCTGTTTGTAATTCCGTTAAAATAATATAAGATTATGACTGATAATAAAGAAAAACACAATTACGGCGGCGGAGCGGTACCGCTTCATAAGCAGGGGTATTTCGACAGGAAATACAACGATTTGCCGCGGTCGCTCAAAAAGGGCAAGGTTCCCTTCCTTTTTTCCATGCTCGTACTGCCCGTTGTCGGTTTTTTCGTGTTCTATATCGGCGTAAACATCACGGGCATAATGCTTGCGTTTCAGCAGCCCACGGGCATAGTGGACGGCGTGGAGACCTTCGAGTGGTCGCTCGTTCAGTTCTCCCGTGTGTGGGAAGCGCTCACGACAAAGGGCAACAATCTCGGAACTGCGGTAAGGAATACTTTTTTATACTTCGGACTGGACATAATCGTAATGCTGCCGCTGACGTTTTTGATTGCGTTCTACTTTTCCAAAAAGCTCAAAATCGCGAGCGCGTTCAGAATCCTCATCTTCCTGCCCGGAATGATGAGCTCGGTAGCGGTGGTAACGATGTTCAAAAACGCAATAGCGTTTAACGGACCGCTTGCAATGATTTTCGGCGAGGGTTATAAAAACCCCCTTTCGGCGGAGGCTACCGCAACGCCCACGATTATGTTTTATACGTTCTTTTTCGGGCTGAGCAGCAACGTGCTTTTGTTCCAGGGCGCGCTCAATCGTATTCCCAAAGAGGTACTCGAGAGCGCAAAGCTCGACGGCGTGACCGCGTTGCAGGAAATCTGGTACATGATTCTGCCCATGATGATGTCCACTTTCGCCACTATCGTGATCCTGCACGTTACGGGATTGTTTAACGCTTCGGGTCCTATCTTAGTCATGACCAACGGCGCTTACGGCACGTCGACGATAAGCTTCTGGATCTATCTTAAAACGGTAGAGGAGGCTAACTACAATATGCCCGCCGCGCTCGGACTGTGCCTGACGGTTATTTCTTTGCCCATAGTAATGTTAGTCAGAAAGCTGCTTATGCCGAAAGAGGATATCGAATATTAGAGGGGATAATGACTATGCTATTTAAGAAAACGAAAAACCCCAAAAAAATGTCGTTGTTTCTGTGGATAATGACGGTCTTTCTCGTCCTTTGGGCGGTAGTGTTTATAACGCTGTGGGGTTGGCTTATCTTAAACATCTTCAAGACTACCGCGCAGTACAAAGACTTCGACCTCGGCGGCTCGCTC
>CAZBTB010000159.1:0-4203 GCA_964494605.1 uncultured Lachnospiraceae bacterium | reverse complement strand
AATCTCGGCAAGCGTCGCCACTCCCGCAACATTGACGTTAGCCATAACCGTAAGCCAGGCGCAACCCGACGGAGCTTTGCCCATGACGCGGCTGAGAAAGTCGCCGGCATAGACGCCCTCGGTTGGTTTGCCAGCATCGACAAGAACCTCTGCGTTCAGTCTCGATTTAAGCTCATTTATCGTCATTGTATGCCTCCGTGTATCTGCACTTAGCTTTTATCCCGCGCACTACATCCTCGGCAAACGCCATACAGCTGGGCGCACCGCAGCTGCCGCAGTTTATCCTGGGAAGCTTTGAGCAGATTTCCTTGACCTTAAGCGTTTTTCGCATCGCAACCAGCATATCGTCGTCGAGCTTAAAGACGTTGTTGCACTTGTAAGGCTCGGTTCGGCGGTAAGCGGTAAAGTCGGTGACGGACACAGGCTTGTTCTCCATGCGGTTACGAAGCTTTCTCAAACGCGTCCTTGCCAAGAACGGGCTTTCGATATTCATCGAGCCGCCCACGCAGCCGAGCGTGCAAGCGTTAAGCTCCACGAAATCAAGTCCGCTCAATCGGTCGTGCTCGAGGTCGTTTAAAACCGCAATGACGTTTTCCATGCCGTCGGCGGACAGATAGTTGTCCGTCATCAGTCCGTGAGCCTCGCCCGTGGACGCGCCCCAACTGACCCCTAGCTTACCAGCAAGAGCCAGATGCTCTACGTCGCTTTCGGTCAGCTTGTTAAGCTCGGTCAACAGCGGAAAGTAAAGCTCTTTTGCGGCAAGCACTCCGTCGATCCTAGCGTTTACGCTGCGCTTTAAGCTTATCACGTTTGCCGCGCACTGAGTGATAACGAACACGCCTATCTTATCGGCGTCGAGTCCGGTTTCCATCTGCGCTTTGGCGCGGGCGATGTTTGCCGTGACCTCTTCGGGCTGCTGCATGGGCGAAAGATTGTCCATCAGGTGCTCGTAGCGCATGAGAATGAGATTGACGACCGCGGGACAGGACGAGCTGATTACCGGCTTATGCAAGCGGTGTGCGGTTTTGATATATTCGGCGGTCGCAGCCGACACATACTCCGCGCCCACTGCCGCCTCCACCACGTCGTCAAAGCCCAAACGCTTAAGGGCGGTGAGGACGTAATCGGTGTCGTAAATGTTGTTGAACTGTCCGTACAGCGAAGGACTGGGGACAGCCACGGTGTATTTGAACTTTTCGATGTCGGCGATAGAGTCGTAAAACTCCTTTTTCGCCTTAGTCGGACAAACCCTCACGCACTCGCCGCAGCCGATACAGCGTTCGTACAGTATCGCCGCTTTGCCGTCGCGCACACGGATAGCTTCGGTCGGACATCTTTTCATGCAGTTGACGCAACCGTTGCACTTTGCGCTGTCGAGATATACGGGTTTGAATGTTAAGCTCATCACACTCTCCGTGTTCGGTTTTTTGCGGTTAACTTAAGTAGAACTCGAGCGTAACCGTCGTTCCTACTCCCACCGTGCTTCGGATATTCATGCGGTCGGAATACTTTTTCATGTTGGGCAGTCCCATGCCCGCGCCGAAACCGAGTTCTCTTATCTTGTCGGTGGCGGTGGACCAGCCCTCCTGCATAGCCTTGTCTATGTCGGCTATGCCCTTGCCCCTGTCGATAAGCTCGATAACGATTTTATCCTCGAAGATTCCCACTTCGGCCACGCCGCCTTCGGCATGAATGACCATGTTAATCTCACCCTCGTACATGGCAATGCTCACTTTTCTTATAACGTCGCCCGAGATTCCGATACTCTTAAGCGTGCGCTTAACGTCCTCGGAAGCGTGACCGCAGGACACAAAGTCCTCGCCGTCGACGTCGTAATGCAAATGGATCAGCTCGCTCATATCGGCTTACTCGCGTCGAGTCCCGCTTTATAAAGCTTGCCGCACGCCTGATACATGCGCTCTTGCGTGGCAAGAAGTATAATCTCTTTGCTCTTGGCAAGCTCGATCATAGCCTCGTCGGGACGCTTGCCCCTGACAAACGCTATACAGCACATATCCATCATTTCGGCAGTGCGCACGACTTGCGGATTGACAAGACCGGTTAATAACATTCCCTGATCCTTAACGTAGGCAAGCACGTCGCTCATCATGTCCGATCCGCACGCCGAGTGAATATTCACTTCGTCAATGCGCTCGCTGCAGCAAAGAATTTCGGCATCGAGAATTTCGGCTATCTGTCTGACGGTCATAATTCCTCTCCTTAAGCAGATATGAGATTCCGCTTGTAATTTTGCATACAATTTATTGTAACATATTTATCGATTATTTTCAACTGTTTGAGCGTTAATAATCAAACTTTCCGACAAAATCCGCACGCCAACTTTTACCGATTTACCTGAAATTTCATCATTTTATATTATTTAACTCTATTCCCAGCGCATAACGCCCGTATACTATCTCGCAAAGTGCGTAACGCACTCGCGCGGACAAAAGAATTATGCTGTCGCCGTAACCCAAAACCGCATTGTCGAGCGTGTCCGCCGCCGAAGCAAGACAATCGCTAAGCGCATTCACCTCATAGGAACTTGACTGAGCAAGAACTTTCTCCAAAGCAAAACGCTCTTCGGATATACCTTGCCTAATGTCATTCAAAGTATGTAAAAGTGCGCTCTCTGTGCTCTGCCCCTTCTCGAAATCAATAAGCGCGGTATTAACCGCATCGTAAACCGTCTCGTAATAGGAAAAAGCTTTTTTGACCGTTTTATCCGTTTCTTTATCGCCGAAAGCGGATATTTTCATGCCGGGAACGGCAAGCTTGTAAATTTCAGCCTCAAGCGTTTGTTTTGCCGCGACGGACTTTGCGTCGCTTTCGCTCTTATATACTGCGGCAACGACGCGAAACTGCCCGTCGTTGATAAGATAACCCGCTCCGCCCGTCTCCTTGACGCTATGCGCCGATATGGCGGCTTCGGTTTCGGCAGTACGTGTATAAAATGAAATATAATACCAACTCTTTGCGGGGATTTTCAAAACCTCGCCCGATTTATTATTAAAATATACCGCAACAAGCATTACGGCAACGCACACAAACAGGGCGAAAACCGCAAAACCGTTAATCTTAAGCGCGGTAACGGTATTGCTTTTTTTGCGTTTTATTTTGCTTTTGGGAATAATCCTCGGTTCGTCGCCGTAATATTGTTGCATTTTTCGCTCCGATTTAGTAGAATTATTATAATCCTTATTATATATTCTCACGGAGAACGAATTATGCAGTATCATATCCAGACAACGCCGATATGGGATGCGTTCAAAGAAAACGACGGTTGCCCCATGTGCAAGCTTTACGAACGCACCGAAGCCCGGCTTATAAAACAGTACGTGGGCGATGCGGTCATGGAACCGGACGCGCGGATAAAAGTCAATAAGCGCGGCTTTTGCGCCGATCACCTAAAGAAGCTGTTTACCGGCGGAAATAAGCTCGGTCTTGCCCTCCAGGTACACACCAGAACGGACAGCATTATTTCGGATATGGAAGTAGTCAACAACGCCAAGAAAGCCAAAAAGCTTGCCGAGAAACTGTCAAAGACAATCGATACCTGCGTTATTTGCGACGAAATAGAAAAAACCATGGTTCGCTACGCCTACACGGTCGCACAGATGTTTGCCGTCGAGCGTGAGTTTCCCAAGGTTTTTGCCGAAAGCTCGGGCTTTTGTCTACCCCACTTTATCGAGTTATTGGGCTATGTTTCTTATGCGGGACATGCGGCGGAAAGCTACGCGGCGGCGCTCAGCAAAAAACAAATCGACTCCATGAGAAAAGCGAATTCCGATCTCGAGCGTTTCACTCAAAGATTCGACTACAGAAGCACCGATAAATTTTCGGGTTCCACCGACGACGCCCTTGCCGTTTCTATAAATAAATTAAAAGGTAATATTGTTAAGTAGCAAGCTTGGTACCGCAACTGCTCACATAGGTTTCAGATTTTTATTCAGTCTATCCACTATCCAGGCTATACGCTTTTTACGCCCCTCGTCCGTCTTTGCGTCCAGATATGCGCGCGTGTAAGTTTTCTTTACGGACAAGGACATAGCTTTAAAATTCGTATATGCGGGCTCATATTCTTCCAACACTGCCGCTAAGCATTCTATCTGCTCGTCTGTAACGGCATTGGGCTGAGGAGCGAACCACTGACCATTCTTTTTTGCTTCCTCTATTTTCTTTCTTCCGAAATCGGTCATAAGC
>CAZBTB010000158.1:0-4209 GCA_964494605.1 uncultured Lachnospiraceae bacterium | reverse complement strand
ATAAGATGAGTCTTTCTTTTTTAACAATACTTTTACATAATATTTAATGACTTTTTAAATAAATGTTGTATAATTCATATAACAAGGTAGGTGGGGTATGGTTAGAATTCTGGTTGTGGAGGACGATAAAGCTTTAAACGCTTCGGTGGTGTCCGCGCTCATAAGGGGCGGATACGAGGCTAAAGCATGCTTTAACGGCGCGGAAGCGTTGCGGGCATTGGACGAAGAAAACTTCGACCTTATAATAAGCGACATTATGATGCCCGAATTGGATGGGTTTGCGCTCGCCGAGAAGGTACGCAGCCGCGATAAAAAGATACCGCTGCTTTTCATGACCGCGCTTGACGGTAAGCAGCATATAGAGCGCGGTTTTAACCTAGGAATCGACGACTATGTAGTAAAGCCTTTTGATACCGAAATTCTGATGCTAAGAGTGGCGGCACTGCTTAGGCGTGCCAATATCGAAAAAAGCCGCGAGCTTATTGCCGGCAATCTCACAATGAACTTAGACGAGCATGCGGCGTACCTTGACGGCGAGGAGCTTGCGCTGTCGGTGCGTGAGTTCGACCTATTGTATAAGTTTTTGTCTAACCCCAAGCGCACGTATACGAGGGCGCAGCTAATGGAGGAATTCTGGGGATTCGATACTTCGGCGACATCGCGTACGGTAGACGTTTATATGGCTAAGCTCCGCGAAAAAACGGCGGATTGCGACGGGTTCGAGATTCTTACGGTACACGGGCTGGGATATAAGGCGGTATTGAAGTGAAACGGGTTACCAACAAAACAGCGGCTATTTTCGGATATCTGGGCTTTTTCGGAGTAATGGTTGTGGCGGTAATGACCGCCGTTATGATATATTCTTTAGTGGCGGACATGGGACGAGCGGTGATTGCCGTTACCATGATTTGCGTTATTGTCGTGTTGGCGGCGTTATGTACGCTTATCGACGCGTTGAGGCGAGCCTACACCATGAACCGACCCGTTAAAGAGATTTTGGACGCAACGGATAAAATAACGCTGGGCGACTTCGGCGTAAGGCTTACGCCGCGCCATTCTTTTAACCGTTTTGACGAGTACGACTATATAATGGAAAATCTCAATAAGATGACTGAGCGGTTGTCTAAAAGCGCGGTGCTCGGTACGGATTTCGTGTCCAACGTTTCGCACGAGTTCAAAACGCCGCTTGCAGTTATCCGCAGTTATGCGTCTATGCTTAAAGCGCCCGATCTGACTGATGAGCAGCGGGCGGAATACGTAGCGGTTTTGGAAAAGACTTCGATGAACCTCAATAACATGGTTGCAAACGTTTTGCAGCTCAGTCGCCTGGAGAACGGTCAAATCGAGTTAAAGCGCGAACGCGTGAGACTTGACGATATGCTTGCTCAGGCAATACTCGGTTTCGAGGATTTGCTTGACGAAAAGGGAATTACAGTCGATTGCGATTTAGCCGAAGGCGAAATAAACACTGCGCCCGAATATCTTAAAATTGTGTGGAACAACCTGATTTCAAATGCCGTTAAGTTTACGCCCGAGGGCGGACGGATAGGCGTTAAGCTTACGTTTGAAGGACAGAGCGCGACTGTTGCGATTTCGGACACGGGTTGCGGCATAAGCAAAGAGGGCGGCGAAAGAATATTCGATAAGTTTTATCAGGGCGATACTTCGCACGTTAAAGAGGGCAACGGTTTGGGACTTGCGCTTGTTAAAAAGGTAATCGACACTATCGGCGGCGAAATCTTTGTCGAGAGCGAAGAAGGCGTGGGCAGCACCTTTACGGTTAAAATCAAGGACGGCGGCAATGAGTAAGGATAATAAGTTTTTATCGTGGCTTAAAAGGCCTTACGGCGTTTGGCTCGTTCTGCTTTATATTATAACGTTGTTCGCGGTAGCGGGGTCGGTCGTGTGCGCGGTCGTGCTTATGGGCTTAGACCCCGTGTTCGAAATCGTGTCTTACGGAGTTTTTGGGGTAACTGCCGTGCTGTTCGGTTACTCGTTATACACTGTCGTTATCTATGTGCCGCGAGTTAAACAGGGCATAATAGGATTGTTAAAGAAGAACAGGTTTACCGCAAAAATGCTCGAAGAGTTCAGCTTTAAGACGATGGTTTTTTCCACGCTGTCGCTGGTTCTTACCGTGGCGTTTGCAATCATGAACCTGGTCAGTGCGATTAAATACAGATTGATTTGGTACGGCGCACTTTTCGGATATTACGTTGCGCTCATTATTTTCCGCGGAGGCGTTCTGGGCTCGGCTAAACGCTGTGCGCATAAGTACGGCGATGACGAAGCCGCATACGAATTTGCGGTGTGGAAAATCTACCGTGTAAGCGGTGCGATATTGATTTTAATCGAGTTTGCAATGGCGGGAGCGGTCACGCAAATGATGCTGTCTAAGCGTCCCAATCAAAGCGGACAGATAATGGCGATTGCCAACGCGGCGTACACTTTTATTAAAGTTACGTTGGCGGTTATCAACATGTTTAAGGCGCGGCGGAATTTCGATCCCGTTACGCAGTCGTTAAGAAACCTTAACTTTGCCGACGCGTGCATGTCCGTCGTATCGCTTACCGTGTTGATGCTCACCGTTTTCGGTGACGACGGATTGCTTGGGATAAAGGCGTGCGTGGGGTTTGCCGCTTGCATACTTACGCTTGCGCTTGCCGTGTATATGATAATAAAATCCAATCGGGAACTGAAAAGATTAAAGAGGAGTGGGGACATTGGAAGAGAAGAATAAGTTTACCTATTCGTACAGCGCGCCCACCGAAACCGAGCGCATGGAAATAGAGGACATCAAACGCCGCTATGCGGGCGACGTCAAACAAGAGGACGGCTTTATGCGGCTTAAAAGCTTGGATAAAAAGGTCAGGCGTTTTCCCGTAATTTTTGCGATTATTATGGGAATAGTCGGCTGTCTTATCTTCGGTTTGGGGCTGACTTTTGTGTTGGAGTGGGGCATTTGGATTTGGGGCGTAATCATTTCCGTTGTCGGTGCGGCGGTCATGGCTGTGACGTATCCCGTGCACGTAGCGCTGTTAAATCTAAACAAGCGTAAATACGGAGAAGAAATTATTAAGCTGTCGGATTCATTGTTAAAAAGATAAAAAAGAGACGCCCGAGTTGTTTCGAGCGTCTCTTTTTGTATCCCGAAAACCCCGCCATAGTGGCGGGGTTCAAAAAAGGTTAACCGATGTAACAAGACAAAAAACTCCGATTGTGATAGAATGTAAGCGACCTGCCAGTCACAAAAAAACTAAACACAATCGGAGGACATTAAAATGAGTGAACAAGATAACATCAGTAAAAGTTTAGCACAAGGTAAATATCCTTGGGGATTAAATTAAGAAACAGCAAATAGCAAGTTCATTAATGAGTTGGAAAGACTAAATGTTTTTCTGACTTTTTTTATATTTCAGAGTTCGCATTAGAAACTGTGCGGACTTTTCTTTTGCCCTTTCAAACAATATGCCAGAAGGACAGTAAAGAGTAAAATATAAATATTACACACTTATAAGGAGATAAATAAATGCAATACAAAGAATGGTTAAGGGAATGGCTCGAAAGCTATGTCAAACCTTCGTCTAAACAGAAAACATACATCAGGTACTCGGAAATAGTATCTCAACATATTGTCGGATCGCTCGGCGATTATGAGATGGGCGAACTTACGCCGCTTATCTTACAGCGGTTTACTACGGAACTTTTGCAGAGCGGGAACTTAAAGACAGGCAAGGGGCTATCGGCAAATTCCGTGAATGGCATCATAACCGTTATTCAAAATTCGTTAAAGGTTGCCTATGCTATCGGACAAATCTCGGAATATACGGCGGACAAAATCAAACGTCCGAAAGTAAGAGAAAAGCAGGTAACTTGTTTTACGCCTAACGAACAGAAGCAAATCGAACAAGCGGTACTGAACGGAAAGAAGGCTAAAATGTTCGGCGTGGTATTGTGCCTTTACACCGGATTGCGTATCGGCGAATTACTTGCTTTGGAGTGGGGTGACATAGACTTTCAAAAGGGAATTATATCGGTATCGAAATCTTGCCATGACGGAAAAGACGATAACGGTCAGTTTGCTCGTATAACGGACACACCCAAAACGGAAACTTCGGAAAGAGAAATTCCGTTCCCGAAGCAGTTGATCCCGTATTTGCGAAACTTAAAGAAGGACAGCAATTCCGTTTACGTTGTCGCGTCCGATTC
>CAZBTB010000157.1:0-4212 GCA_964494605.1 uncultured Lachnospiraceae bacterium | reverse complement strand
GTGGGCGTTACCGCGGCAAAGGCTTTGTCGTACGCCGAGAATATTCCGCTTGTCAAAGTTAATCATATCGAGGGGCATATTTGCGCGAACTTCGTGGCTTATCCCGAGCTCGAGCCGCCTTTTCTTGCGCTTGTCGCGAGCGGCGGGCACACGTCGATAATAGACGTCGGGAGCTATATCGATTATACTTTATTGGGTTCGACTAAGGACGACGCGATAGGCGAGGCGTTCGATAAGACGGCAAGGCTGTTGGGACTGCCGTACCCGGGAGGTCCCGAGATTGACCGCTTGAGTAAATCGGGTAAAAACAACATTGAATTTTTCCACGGCAAACGTCCCGTAAACTCCGATTTTTCGCTGAGCTATTCGGGACTCAAAACCGCGGTTGTCAATTACATTCACAACAAGCGTCAGCGCGGCGAGGAGATAGTCGTCGAGGACGTTTGTGCATCGCTGACGCACACGGCAGTCGACCTTCTGGTGGACACGGTGCTTGCCGCGGCGAAAAAGTCGGGACGGGATAAAATAGTTCTTGCCGGCGGCGTTGCGAGCAATTCGTACCTGCGCGAAGCGTTAAAGACCCGCGGCGAGAGCGGGGGGTATAAAGTGCTTTTCCCACCGCCCGTTCTTTGCACCGACAACGCGGTAATGATAGCGTCTCGGGCATATTTTTCGATACGCGGCGGTCTTAATCAGGCAGATCTTACGCTCAACGCGACGCCTGCGTTAAAGACGGGAGTGCGATATGAGTAAGGGGCGCGTTGTCGTAGGCATGAGCGGCGGCGTGGATTCGTCGGTTGCCGCACTGTTATTGAAAGAGCAGGGTTACGAGGTAGTCGGGCTTTTCATGCACAATTGGGACGAAGAGGAAGGCGGGTGCTGTACATCCGCCGAGGATTGGCAGGACGCTTTGGGCGTTGCCGGAAAGCTGGGGATTCCGTGCTATTCGGTCAACTTTGCCGAAGAATATATGAACCGCGTGTTCGAGTACTTTTTGGACGAGTACCGCAAGGGCAGGACGCCTAACCCCGACGTATTATGCAACCGCGAAATCAAGTTTGCGCCCTTTAAGGATTATGCGCTTGGTCTTGGCGCGGATTATATCGCGACGGGGCACTACTGCGATATAGGTGAGGTTTGTGGCAAACCCGTACTACTGAAAGCCGCCGATCAAAACAAGGACCAAACGTACTTTCTTAACCAGGTCACAACCGAGCAACTGACGAAAGTGCTTTTTCCGCTCGGTAAGCTCGATAAACCGGAAGTAAGGCGTATCGCGCTCGAGAACGGACTTGTTACGGCGAAAAAGAAGGACTCGACGGGTATTTGCTTTATAGGCGAGCGAAAGTTCCGCACGTTCTTGGCAGAGTATCTGCCTGGAAAAGCGGGTAAAATCGTTGACTTAAACGGTCGGCAGGTGGGCGAGCATTCGGGACTTATGTACTATACGCTCGGTCAGCGCAAGGGCTTGGGCATAGGCGGCGTAGCGGGCGAGGATCAAAACCGCTGGTACGTTGTCGAAAAGCGACTCGATACCAACGAGCTTGTCGTAAGCTGCGGAGAGGGCGAAGAGCTTTTCTCGCGCGCGCTTAACGCAAGCGGACTTAATATTATCGGCGAGTGGGATAAAACCGAGTTCGACTGCACGGCGAAATTCCGTTACCGCCAGGGCGAGCAAGGCGTTCGCGCCGTGATAAACGGCGATAAACTGCACTTAGAGTTCAACGAGCCGCAACGCGCGGTTACGCCTGGACAATACGCTGTGCTGTACTACGGCGACAGGTGTCTCGGCGGCGCGGTAATAGACGAGGTTATAAAATAAAAGCTCCGGAAAATTTTCGGAGCTTTTTTGTGTATATACGGTAGTCGCCGACGGTGGCGCCAATGAGGCGTTTTAGTTCTCGGGGGTGTGTATCGCCACAGAATAAGCGGACGCGCCTAAAACGGAAAGAGTAAACAGTCCCATGCGCGAAGTCTCTACGGGATAGCGCGCGGGATTTTCGCCCTCGAGGTTGCGCCTGAGCTGTCGGATAACGTCATAGTCGGTTGCAAATGCGGTGTACAGACGGTCTGCCGTGTTCGAACGGATAACGCTTGCCGTCAAAAAACGTGCCATGAGCGCGTTTCCGTGCGTTTTGTATTTGATGGAATAACGTTTGTTTTCGTTGATTTTAAGCGCGCAAATAACCTTCATTTCCATGTTGCGCGTGGCGATATCGGGCAGCATTTTCTGCTGACGGGCAAGGGAGCTAAGGTCGGACGCGATGAAAAATAAGTCGATATTTTTTGCTCTTTCGGTCAAAGTTACGTACGCTTCGCTCGCGGATTTACCCATTTCGCGCAATCCTATCGCCAACGTGTAGAGAAAACCGAATCCCGCCGACATTGTGTGGCTGTCCATGATTACGATTTCGGCTCGCGGAAACTTTACCATTTCGCGTCTGACGGCGCGTTCTGCGGCGGCGTAGTCGTCGCTGTACTCGGAGCCTACGGAGATGTGAAGCAAAGATTTTACTCCTCGCTCCAGGATTGAATCAAAGTATTCCTCGTAGTCGTTTACGGTCGGCTGAACGCGCGTAAGAATTCCGCCCGATTTTATCAAGGAACAAACCTCGTCGAATTCGGAATCGAGGTCGGGGCGCATGTCAAAAGGCCGACCGTTTATTAAGTATCGGTCGGGAAAAACCTTCACCTTGTCGGCGATAAGCTGCGACGGCGCAACGTCGCAAGCCGAGCTTATGGATAAAATAAAACTCATATTTATATAATACAGTAAAAACAAATTTATGGCAATAAAAAGCACGGGCTTAAAACGATTTAATACAAATTTAATGTTTGACACGAACGCTTGTTGCGGTATATAATAATGGTATGGAGAGTTGTAACATCTGCCCCAGGCGCTGCAATGCCGACCGAAACGAAAAGCTCGGTTTTTGCGGAATGAGTAATACTTTTAAAATTGCCAAAATTATGGCACATTTCGGAGAAGAACCGATAATAAGCGGCACGCGCGGCAGCGGAGCGGTGTTCTTTTCGGGTTGCAATCTAAGATGCGTGTACTGCCAGAACGCGCCGATAAGCCGTGGCGGAGCGGGAAAGCTTTATTCCGAAGCAAAGTTAACCGACGAAATACTGCGGCTTAGTGACAGCGGTGTGCATAATATCGATTTTATTACCGCAGGGCATTTTGCACCCGCGCTTGCAGAAGTTTTGAGTAACGTAAAAGACAAAGTAAAAATCCCTTTCGTGTACAATTCGAGCGGTTACGAATTGCCCGAAACCTTAAAGCTGCTTGACGGTCTTATTGACGTATACCTGCCCGATTTCAAGTATGCCGATTCAGAGTTAAGTAGGAAATATTCCTCTGCGCCCGATTATCCCGAGGTTGCCGAGCGCGCGATTGCCGAAATGGTACGTCAGCAGCCTGAGTGCGTAACAGAGGACGGCTTGATAAAGAAAGGCGTGGTAATAAGGCATTTGGTTTTGCCTGCAGCGCGTAAAAACAGCATAAAAGTTTTAAACAGAATAGCCGAGCTTTTTCCGGGCGCAATCGTCAGCATAATGCGCCAATACACGCCAGAGTTTAACGCGAGCGGGTTTAAAGAGCTTGATAGACGCGTAACGTCTTTCGAGTACGACAGCGTGGTAGAGGAAGCGCGGCGGCTGGGAATAAATGGTTTTATTCAGGAAAAAGGCTGCGAAACGAGCGAGCTTACCCCCGAATTTTGTTGAATTTTATTGAAGTTTTAAAAATAAATGCGGATAAACTGTTGCCAATTTATCAACTTTTATGATACAATATAATAGTAATATTTGTAGTTGCCGAGTTTATATCGGTATTATACGGAGGTTGGCATGTTGTCCAGAGAGGAAAAGTTACGTATTAAAGAGGGCAAAAAACTCATAAAGCGTCGCGAAAAGGAAGCCGAAAAGGCGGAAAAGCTCAAGAAAAAAGAGGAATCGAAAAGCGGCGTTAAACCCGATAAAAGTCCTGCTCCCGTTATAGCGAAAACCGAAGTAAAACCCGCTCAAGAAAAAGAACTAAAGCCCGAAGTGAAGAAGGAGGTTAAGTCCGAAGTGAAGAAAGAGGATAAAACCGTGACTAAAGAAACGGTAAAAGCGGAAACCAAAAAAGAAGTTAAGCCTGCCGCAAAAGCGGAGACTAAACCGGCTGATAAAAAACAAGAGAAAGCCGAGGTGAAGACAGAGGTT
>CAZBTB010000156.1:3178-4270 GCA_964494605.1 uncultured Lachnospiraceae bacterium | reverse complement strand
GCTTAATATGTTTTGTAGCGTCATGATTATTCTCCGAGTTTTTTTATCAGTATACTACTTCGGCGGAAAATTTGCAAGGATATTGGCTTAACGTGGGCAAATCAGTTGACTAAATTTTGCTTTTTTTATATAATATTTTGGTAACGCTGTATTTTATCAGGAGAAAACGATAATGAAAAGAACTTATCAACCCAAGAAAAGAAAGAGAGCCAAGGTTCACGGCTTCCGTCAGAGAATGAAAACTTCGAGCGGCAGACGCGTCCTTTCCCGCCGTCGCCGTAAGGGCAGAGCAAACGTTGCCGTAGCCAAGCTCGGCGGCAACCGTTAATCCGCTTTGATCAAGGGCGCATACAAGGTAGAAAATTTAACGCACGCTTAAAAATCAGCCCCTGACGAAGGGGCATTTTTGCGTCAGACCGAAATCAACCGAGGTGCGGCAATGTTGGCAAAAAAGTACAGACTGACCAAAAACGGCTCGTATTCGTACCTGTACGCTCACGGCGCGCGCTCTCACTCTAAGTTTGTCAAGCTTAATTTTGTAAAAAGCCGCAGCGGTGTAAAGGTCGGTTTTTCGGTCAGCAACAAGATCGGACATGCAGTTGTCAGAAACAAGGTCAAGCGCCGTATGCGCGCAATCGTAGCCGAACTTATCGGTAGCTTGCCGCCCTGTCAAGCGGTGTTTATCGCGGCGGTGGGCATAGATACAATAGATTTTGCCGAATTGAAACGGCAGATGACAAGCTGTTTATATAAGTCAGGACTTATAGCAAAACCCGATGAAAAGAAAGAAAAAACGCAATCTGTTTAAGGATATAATAACGTTTCGGTGGCTGTTTGTGGGGCTTATCCTGTTTTACCGCAAGTGTATTTCGCCGCTCACGCCGCCGACGTGCATATATACCCCGAGTTGTTCGGCGTACATGCTCGAAGCGATTGAAAAATTCGGCGTATTTAAGGGCATAATCTTAGGGACGAAACGGATTTGCCGTTGCGTTCCGTGGCGGAAAGGCGGTTTCGACCCCGTACCCGACAACCCCAAAGGAGACATGAAATGGCTTTTTTAAGCGCAATACTTTTTGCGGCAGCAATAAA
>CAZBTB010000156.1:0-3168 GCA_964494605.1 uncultured Lachnospiraceae bacterium | reverse complement strand
GACTGTGGGAGCTGCTGTTACTGCAAGTATTTTCCTTTATTCAAAACTACGGCTGGCGCGTGGTTCTTTTTACGCTGTGTCTTAAGCTTTTGCTTTCGCCGCTAGATATATTTCAGCGGTATAAGGCGCGTAAGAACCAGAAGATTACCGAGAAGCTCAAGCCGCAGATGGAAAAGCTGCAAAAGCAGTACACCGACCAAACGGTCTTGGCGCAAAAGCAAATGCAGCTCAATAAGCAAGCCGGCTTTTCGTATATGTCATCTTGCTTACCCGCAATCATTACGCTCGTAATCATGTTCACGCTGCTCGCGTCTCTTAACAACGTCAGCCAGTATATGAACTTTAAGGATTACTACGAGATGTACGAAGTTTACAATCAGGCGACTGCCGAGTACGAAACCTTGAGCGATGACGAGATTTCAAAGCTTAAAAACGACGGGTTTCTCGTTGATGGTTACACCGATGCAAGCGGAAACGAACAGCCCTATCGGGTTCAGTACGGACAGAAAAAGGTTTTCGATTACTACGAGGCAAACAAGACGAGCTTTTTGTGGATTAAAAATATCTGGAGTCCCGATGTGCCTTGGAAGAAGGAAGTAAACGATTACAAGACGTTCCAAAGCAATATCGGCAAGTACGGCACGGACGTAAGTAAGTCGGGCTTTACCGCAGAAGAGCTCGAGCTTATGAAAACGCGTTATTCGACCGTTATGGGAATGCTGTTAAAAGAAGAGAACAACGGCGGAAACGGTTATCTTATTTTACCCATTCTGTCGGTGCTGCTGTCGGTGGGAACTCAGCTTGTTTCCATGCGTATGCAGAAAAAGAGCGGTCAGATGAACGACAGTATGGCAGGCGGCGGTGCAATGAAGATGATGATGTTCATTATGCCCGTCATGATCGGATGGTTCTCGCTCAGCTATACTTCGGCGTTCTCGCTGTATTTGATCGTAAGCTATGCGTTCTCGCTCATAATCAACGTTAGTTCTAACCTTATACTGTTCGCAATAGATAAAAAGGAACAGAAGATACAGGAGAATACGGTTGTCAAGTACGGACGCCCCGACCCCAACGATTTAGACAAGTAAACTTACGGCTAAGAGGTGGATAATATGAAACAAGTGGAGACTACAGCCAAGAAACTGGACGACGCCATACAGGAAGGACTTAAAATTTTGGGCGTCAGCTTTGCCGAGGTAAACGTCGAGGTTCTCGACCAAGGCGGTTTCTTCCGTAAAGCAAAGGTGCGCCTTACCGTAGAAGGCGGCGAGGACGAAAAGCCTGAAGTAAAGCCCGAGGTTAAGCCCGAGCCTAAAAAGGAAGAGAAGAGCGAAAAGCTCGAAAAAAAGGAAAAGCACGAAGAAAAGCGCGAGGTAAAACCCGAGCAGAAAAAACAAGAAGCAAAGCCCGAGGTAAAAAAAGAGCAGCATAAGGAAAAGCGTCCGCCTGCGGATACGCGTCCCGCGCCTGTCGCACCTATGGATAAGGGCGAGGCTAAGCCGCAGCGCGAGCCACGCAAGGTAAGCGACGCTCAGGTTAAGCTTGCCGAAGATTATCTCGGTAAGCTGTTGGAGCTTATGAAAATCGACGCTCGGATCGAGGTGGACACTTCGCACGGCAATATCGACATCAATCTTGTTACCGAGGATAAGACGGTAATCGGACATAGGGGCGAGGTTCTCGACGCTATGCAGATTCTGACAAAGCGAGCGGTGGAAGAGGGCGACGACAAGTTTATCCACGTCAACATCGACAGCCACGAGTACAGAATCAAGCGTGAGGAAGCGCTCGTAGCTTTAGCCGAGCGTATGGCGGCAAAGTGTGTCAAAACGGGCAGAAAGGTCGTTCTGGAGCCCATGAACAACACTCACCGCAAGGTTATTCACGCAACGCTGTCGAGTAACGACAAGGTCATTACGCGTTCCGAGGGCAAAGAACCCAACCGCAAGGTCGTAATCATTCCGAAAAGATAAAACGTAACGATAAGTCCGAGATTTACTTTCGGACTTATTTTATAGGAATGCAAATGAAAAACAGACTGATTGAGTTTTTGTTAATATCGTTGTTGGGCGCAACGTTGCTTGCGTTCTCCTTTGTCGTAGCCGGTTCGGCGGTTTGGTGGCTGCGCATTTTAGGAATTGTGCTCATTCTCGCGGGCGTTGCGACTCTCATTATAAAGCACGATTCGGGAGAAAATGAAAAACCCGAGCCGATAAACAAGGAATACGGTTACGCCGTTAAAGATACGTTTATGACCGCGCCCGAGCGCGAGCTTTACGCGCGTCTGATTAAAACCGTGGGCGGCGACTTCGAGGTCTTTCCGCAGGTTGCGCTCGTATCGCTCGTGGATAAAACGACGTTTAATTCGTTCAGAAACGAGCTGTTCCGTATTGTTGACTTTGCGCTGTGCGATAAAAAATCGCTAAAGCCGCGGTTGATTATCGAGCTTAACGACGCAAGCCACAAGCGCGCCGACCGCATAGAGCGCGACGAAAAGGTCAAGTGCATTTTAGAGCGTGCGGGACTTAATTTGCTTACTGTTACGACCGATGAGCGTTTGGACGACAAAACTCTCAAAAGACGCATTTACAGCGCGTTGTGATTTAGGTGTTTAATATGCAAAAGGTTATTATTATCGGTAGCTCGGGCGCAGGCAAAAGCACTTTTGCGCGGAGGCTCAGAGACGTTACGGGTCTGCCGCTTTATTATCTCGATATGCTGTGGCATAGACCCGACCGCACGACGGTATCGCGTGAGGAGTTCGATAAAAAGCTGGACGAAATTCTCCGTAAGGACAAGTGGATTTTGGACGGCAACTTTCAGCGGACTATGGAAAAGCGGATAAGGGCGTGCGACACCGTGTTTTTATTGGACTTTCCGCTCGAAGTGTGTCTTAACGGCGTGGAGTCGCGCATAGGCAATCCGCGCGAGGATATGCCGTGGACGGAACAGGAGTTCGACCCCGAGTTTAAAAAATGGATTGAGGATTTTAATAAGAATAAGCTGCCCGGAATTTACGAGCTTATCGAAAAGTACCGCGACGAAAAGAATATCGTGATTTTTAAAAGCAGAGCGGAAACAGACGAGTACTTGCAAACCGTTATAATTTAATAGGTGGAGATTTCTCACTTCGTTCGAAATGACATTACATAGTATGGGGCAACCGTT
>CAZBTB010000155.1:0-4291 GCA_964494605.1 uncultured Lachnospiraceae bacterium | reverse complement strand
CTAAGCGCACTGTAAGCAAGTATATTTTCGTAATTACTTTCCTTATCTGGCCGCTCACTCAGTTTGCTATCTTGTACGTTTACATGAATTTCAGCAATATCATGCTGGCGTTTAAGGGTATGCGTCCCGACTATTCGACCTATTGGGTAGGGCTCGAGAATATCAAAAACGTTCTTAACGGCGTAGACACCGATCTACTTAAAATCTGCTTTTTCAATAACTTAAGCATGTTTTTCTGGACGCTGATATTCGGTATGCCGCTCAATATCCTGTTTGCGTTTTACTTATATAAAAAGAAGTTCGGCTCGGGCTTTATCCGTATAGTCTATATGCTCCCCAACATGGTGTCGAGCGTAGTCATGACCCTGCTTTTCATGAAGCTTGTCGAGTTCGGCTTGCCCACGTTATGGGAAGAGATGTTCGGCAAAACCATGCCCAACCTAATTAAGAACAATACGACGGCGTTCGGCGTGCAGGTGTTTTACACGCTGTGGCTGGGCTTTTCCTCGTCCATTATTATCTACTCGAACGCTATGTTCGCGCTGGACAGCGGAATGATGGAAGCGGCTCAGATAGACGGCGCAAGCAACTGGCAACAGCTTATCCGCATAATCGTGCCCAACATTATGCCCACTATTTCGACGTACATGATAACGGGCGTTTCGTCGATATTCACGATTTCGGGAAGCCTGTATCTTTTCTACGGACTCAACGACGTGCCGCGGGATACTTACATGATGGGATTTTATCTGTTCAGAATCGCGATGGTAGGCGAGCTTACCGCATACCCGATGGCGTCGGCTACGTCGCTCATTATCACGTTCGTAACCATTCCCATTACTTTCCTGGTTCGTTGGCTGTTCGACCGTTTCGATCCGCTGAGAGACAATTACGCTAATGTGGGGTGAGCCGAAATGATTAAAGCAAAAACAATGAAAGGAACCAAGGTCAAACACAGCAACGGAATGTTTATCGCGATAGGAATAGTTTTTCTTATCCACGGCATTTCGCTCATAGTCCCGTTTTTATGGATGATAAACACGTCTTTTAAAGGACTGCTCGATTTCCAGAACAGCTTTATGGGGCTACCCAAGGTATGGCACTTCGAAAACTACACAAAGATTTTCAAGCTCCTCAGAATCGAGGTAATCAGAAACGGCGAGTTTTACCAGTACAACGTGTTCGATATGTTGCTCAACAGCCTGATCATGGCGGTTTTCGGCTCGTTCTTCGGACTTGTTCCTATGGTCATGTGTTCATACGTAGTAAGTAAGTACAACTTTGTAGGCAAAAAGATAATTTTCAATATCAACCTTTGCGTAATGATTCTGCCTATCGTGGGTACGCTTGCAAATACGCTTATCGTTTACCGTCAGTTCGGTATCTACAACAATCTTTGGATGTACATGATACTTCCCGGCGTTCCGTTCGGCTTTAACTGGCTGCTGCTGTACGGCGTGTTCAAGAGTATTCCCAACTCGTACTCCGAGGCGGTGTTTATAGACGGCGGGGGACACTTCACGGTGTTTTTCAAAATTATTCTGCCGCTCGTTCTGCCCACGCTTACCGCGCTTTACGTCCTGTCGTTTATAGGCAGGTGGAACGATTACAGCGCCTCGCTTACCGTCCTGCCCAGCGTGCCCACGCTCGCTTACGGATTGTACGTTTTCCAGTACGACGCGGCAAAGTACGGCGCGATACTGCCCGAAATTCTGGCAGGGTTTGCGATTTGCTCAATCCCGTCCGTCGTGCTGTTCTGTTCGTTCCAAAAGGTCATCACCCGCTCGCTTACCGTGGGCGGCTTAAAGGAATAATCGTCGTTCGCGATTAGATTTATAAAAATTTTATGGAGGAAAGGAGAAAAATGAAAGAGAAGACAAAGAGTTTTAAGCGCAACGCCTTAGCCGCGTTTATCGCGGTCGTGCTCGCGCTTGTCGGGCTTATGTGCGGTACGGTGTTACATACCGCCAAAGCAGAGGATGCGGTCAATTACGATTATTGGCACATCAGCGAGGGCAGCGGTACTTATCAGGTGTCGCTCAATACGGCTACCAGAGGCAACTCGGGAATAAAAGGTATCGAAACGGTCGTTACCCGCACCGACAGTACCGTAAAGGATATGTCAGTTACGCTAAACGGCTCGGTCAGTCCTGTTAATACAAGCAGCGACCCGGGTAAAGTATTATTATATTTCGACAACCAAGTCAATGGTGTTCCCGACGCGGAAGCAATAGTCGTGACTTTTACGAGTATGAAGGACTGCACCAAGCAGCTCAGCATTATCGGCGTTGACAGAGGCAACAACACGAGATATACAGTTGCTTTTACCGACGATATCACCGTTAAGGACGGCTATGCTTACGTCGACGGCAAAAAGACGGTAGGCTCCGACGGTGTGGGTATTGACGGCACAGGTGCGCTTACGGGCGTTTACAGCGACGAGGGAACGTATATTACGGCAAGCGGCAGCGGCGCGATCTATAACGGCGACGTAGGATATTTTATGAGTAACGACGGTGTCGTTTACGCAAACAACGGTAAGTGGACGAAGTTTGCCGACATCGACAGCGAGGAGTTCTTAAACGCGTCCAAGGCAAATCTCGGCAACAGCAAGTATGCGACAAGATACACCGAAGAGTACGCGCAAAGCTTAATCGACGAGCTTAAAAACGGCTGTGCAATGACGATCAAGTGGTTCGGTCTTAAAACCGATTCGGTGGACTTCCACATAAGAGGCATTACGGGATTTTCTTGCGGTGCTTCGCAAAGCTATTTGTGGATAGACGGAACAGCGAAAGGACTTACTCAATGGGATTTACGCCCCGTTACTTATCAAAAGGTAACCGAGGTTTATAAGTATAAGAGCTATAATGTGCAGGATCTGATTGCGGCATATACCTTCCCGCCCACAGGCGCGGCTGCAAATCCGGCGGGCTTCTGGAAATTCAACGATTCGTTTAATCCCGATACCGATACGCCCGGTACTTCAAACAGCGAATGGTACAACTATTTAAACAATCCGTCGATCTCGTTCGATAAAGACAACTACATCTATATCAGCGGCTCGGTTAACACTACGCATTATTTCAAGTCGCAGACTTATAAATTCAAGGTTATCGATTCATCGCCCGTTGTCACCGCTAAGAGTGAAAACGTAGTAGTCGCCGGCGAAGAGTACGACCTTACAAAGCTGTTCGGCATCAAAGAAATTCTCGACCGCAAGTCCTTGGAAATCAAGGTGGACGGCACTGTTGTCGAAAGCGGCAGATACACGTTCGACGCCGAAGAGGACAGCCATACGGTTACCTGCACAGTCACCGACACCAAGGATCAGGTGGGTATGGCAACCGCCGAGGTAACGGTATTTAACATCGAAACCGAAGAGAGCGTAACGCTTGAAAAAGAGGAAGGGGACCTGACGTATTTCGCCGCGCCGTTACTTCCCGAAAACAGCACTTATACCGTTAAGCTGTTCAATAAAACGGACGACGTCGACAGCGCTACTCCCATAACAACCGACGAAAGCTTCGAGTTTAAGACGACGGGCGAGTATAAGCTCGTGTATACGATTACTTTAAACGGTGTGGATGCTCCCGTAGTGCGTACTACCGAATACAACGTTACGGTCGTACAAAAGGCTCCCGAAATTACCGTTACGGGCGAGTACGAAGAAAGCTATTTCGTAGGCATGAGTATCGAGATTTTCGGCGCAACCGCAAACAACGGCAAAGAGGATTTCGACGTAACGGTCGCAATGTTTAGAAATGACGAATCGGTAGGCGATTTAAGCGAAACGTTCGCGTTTACGGCAGCCGGCGAGTACGAGCTTGTTTACTCGGTTGCCATGACCGACGGCAGAACGATCGAAAAGAGAATAGAGTTCACCGTCGAAGCCGACACCGAAAAGCCCGTAATCGTAGTAAACGGCGTTTATGCCGAAAGCTACTATGACGGAATGAAGATTCGGATTCTGGCGGCAACTGCGGTGGACAACACGGGCATAGCAACTCTCACGCGCAAAGTGTTCTTTAACGGCGCCGAGCAGACTGTAGAAGGCGACGAGCTTACGCTCGCTATCGGTAGCTATAAAATCGTTTATTCGGCTGTCGACCCGTCGGGCAACGCCGCAGACGAAAAGGTTTTCGAGTTCAACGTAGTCGAAAAGCCCGTCGAAGGCGGAGAAGAGGACGGCGGTAACGGCGGTTGCGGCTGCAACGGCTGCGGTGACGGCAAAGCTGCATTGGGATTTGTGACGATAGCTATGGCGCTCGGCTTCCTATTCATTAAAAGG
>CAZBTB010000154.1:0-4314 GCA_964494605.1 uncultured Lachnospiraceae bacterium | reverse complement strand
CGAGGAGATCAGATAGACAACGCCGAATACTTCCGCTCCCTGGGTTACGCGGACGTATTATTGCAGGAGAATCTCACGCCCGACACTCTGATCGAGGCGCTTGACAACCTCAAAGCACACAGAACGGAATTAAAGGAGACGTTAAGGCGCGCGACCGACGTAGACGGCACAGTGAAAATTGCGCGGATTTTGACTTCTTTTATCGATAAGCCCGTCAAATAAGCGCGAAATTTGCGGTAGGACTACAGCGACATATGCCACGTGATAAAATAAGTCGCGAGGTAAATGAAAATGAAGCTTAGCAAATCGCAATTTCGCTTGATAATGGCACTTAACATCGTTCTCGTCGTGCTGATTGCGGCAATCGCTTTCGAGTACGCTCTTACCGGCAAGACGAACACGCCCGCAGACGCCGAAGCCCCAAACGCCGGCGCCGACACGGTTACGCCACCGCCCACCACTGTCGTAAACACACCGACCGTTCCGTACAAAAGAACGAGGTCGGCGCGTATTTCGCTCTCGCCCGCTCTCGAGCTTGAAACGAACATCGGCGGCAGCGACGACGAAACGGTGGTGGACGCTTTTACATACAAGGATAAAATTTACATTTTCGGCAACACGACTTCTATAGATTACGACATGGAGGCTTCTTTCGACAGATCCTTTATGGCAATACTGGACAAAGACCTTGCCACCGAGAACTTTATATTTTTAGGCGACGAGGGCGAAAAGCTGGCTAAAGTAAGCATTGCCGAAGGCGGTTTTTTGCTTGCGCTCGAAAAGGACAGTTCGATAATACTGCGCCTTATAAGCCCCGAGGGGTACGAGTTCGTTTTTACGTCGGCTTATACCGCGACGGCGGCGACAGTGGTCGATTTAGAATTGTTTGACGGCAAGTACGGACTTGTTTCTTCGGTCGTGAGCGCGCCGCTCGGCAAAGCCAAATTGTTTTTGCAATTATTCGACTACTCGCTCAAGCTCACTTACGAACGCATGATAGACTCGCCCTACTCGCTTGCCTATATCGATTGTTTCGAGCTTAACAACGTTTACACGGTGTTCTTCACGGCAAGCTCCGACCTGACTGTCAACGCCGGGGCGGCGGTCTGCTCGTCCCGCACCGAACCCGAAATCACCTATATCGACAAGGGCGGAAACTACCGCGCTTTCGAGGCGGTACCCGTCAGCGGCGGATGGGCGCTATCCGTAATCTACGAGGGCGGCGACGGCGGGATTCTGATGATCGGCAGCGACTTTAAGAAAAAGAACGTGCTGTTCGGCTACGAAACGCCTGTTTCCTGCTCGCTGTTCTTTTCGGGCGGACTGTTTTATGTCTCTTTCAAAAGCGCCGGCGGACGCGTGACCGACGCTTACGACGCCGATTTCGGACAAAAACGCAGAGTGGAAACCTACTCCGTGTTCGACCGTATCGCCTACGTTCTGTCGGGTAAAGATTACTCGCTTTTCTTCGGTTCGACCGAAACGAGCCTGCGCGTCATAGGCAGCTCTGAAATCTGCGACCTCAGCTTCGGTGACAGCTCGGTCACCCCCTTTAAGCTTCTTAAATCGGGCGATAACTTGTACGCAGTTTCGCTGACAAGCGGAGCTTCGGCCGACGTCGGCGGACATTTCGGCGGCACGGACGTATGGCTGGCAAGACTTAAAGTTTAAGACAAAGTTACAAAAAGTCCTTAACCGTATCGTGTTAAGGACTTTTTTGTTTATTCTATTTCGATGCGCTTTATTATCTCGTTTGCGATAAACGCGCGTCCGAGCTCGTTGGGGTGAACGCCGTCGTCACTGAGCGACGCGCCCTTGTGCTCTATTTCGTAGCTCGCAATCAGTCCGTCGAGCGGAATGTACTCAACGTCCGACGCACGGCAGATGGCACGGAGCTTAACCAATTTGGGCATCAGATCCTGATAAAACTCCTCGGGATAACCGAAGCTTTTGGTCAGGAAAGGCTCCATAACGATCAGCTTTGCTTTGAGCTTTTTGATTCCGCCGACAATCTTTTTGACGTTCTTTTCGTACATCTCCACGGTCGTCCTTGTGCGCTCGGGATTGAAGTTATGCCAGGTATCGTTAATGCCTATCATCATAACCACGTAATCGGGCTGTAAGTCGGTTACGAACTCGTCGAACTTTTCGAGCAGTTCGCCCGAACGGTATCCGCTTACTCCGCGGTTGAAAACCTCCACCGACACACAACCGTTTACGCTGTTTATGTACTCGGCCACGCGCTTACTAAACGACGTAAGACCGTGGAAAGTATCCTCGACGTTAAAGCGTCCGGCGTCGGTTATCGAGTCGCCGATAAACAGCAATTTCGTCCCGTTTTTAATCTTCATTTTCGTCTCTCCTTAATTTACCTTAATCGGTAAGTTAAGTATAGCACCAAATAAATTTAAAAGCAAATAATATTTTATCTTTAGTTGCTCAAAAACATAACAAAATTATTTATTTTTCGAAAAACGCAACCGCAATCGCGCCCGGTCCCGCGTGCGTGCCTATGGTACTACCTATCATATGGCAGGGCACCTCTTCGATCTCCGAATATAAATCCGCATTGTCGGACAGATATTTCTTAAGCATAGCATCGCTGAGTCCCGAGTACGCCGCCGCTACGGGCAGCGAAAAGTCCACTCCGTTGCACTTTTCCACCAAACGCCGCAAAAAGTTATTGCCCTGTTTCGAGCCTATCGCTTTGCCTATCGCCTTAACCTCGCCGTTGACAATGCCGATAACGGGTTTTATGGAAAACACGCTGCCCACAATCGCCGTAACAGCCGAAATACGCCCGCCCTTTTTAAGGTACTCGAGCGTGTCGAGAAGCGCGAGCAGCTTGATTTTCTTCTTTTTCTCGTCAAGCTCCCCGGCTATCTCGCGCGCCGACCTGCCCTCTTTTGCAAGCCTTACCGCAAGCTCGCACAGTATGCGCTCGCCTATGCAAACGTTTAAGCTGTCCACCGCGAAAACCTTATCGCCGTACTTTTTAGCCGCGCGCTTGGCGTTGTTGTAAGTCCCCGACAGCTTGCCCGACATTATTATCGCAACCACCTCGTCGCCCTCTTTCGTAAGCTCGGCAAACTTTTCGTCGAACCGATATTCGTTTATCTGCGAGGTTTTGGGAAGCTCGGCGTTTTCCACAAGCTTTTCGAAAAACTCGCGGCGACTTAAATTCACCCCGTCGAGATAATCCTTTGAGCCTATCCTTATCTCCATGGGTATCATGGTTATGCCTAACTGTTCCGCTTCCGACGAATCAATATCGGACGCCGAATCTACAAGTATTTTTACTGCCATTATGTCGCTCCGTAGTTGTTGATTTTTCAACAAGTAATAGTATAACCCAAAAAGCGCAGGATTGTCAACCATTTAACCGAAAAACATGCCTTCGATAAAAATTTTAAGACCTATGGCAACGAGGATAATTCCGCCGATAAGCTCCGCCTTGTCCGATAACCACTCTCCGAATTTTCTGCCGACGATAAGAGCAACCAGGCTCAGCGCAAAAGTAGTTACGGCAATAATGCCCACGGTTATAAATACGTTGAGCGCGAGACTGCCCGCACGATCGAGCGCAAGTAAGCTTACGCCCACCGCCAAAGCGTCGATAGAAGTCGCCACCGCCTGCACGGCTATTCCCTTCAAACCCAGCTTTACGGGTAGCTCCTCGGCTTCGTCCTTCTTCTTTTTTAACGCCTCGTAAATCATCTTTCCGCCGATAAATCCCAACAGAACGAGCGCAACTATAGGCGCAATCGACGCCACAGCCTCGGCAAACAACGCTCCCGCATAATATCCGATAAGCGGCATAACGCCCTGAAACACGCCGAAAAACGCCGCTATAATCAGCATTTTGCTTATCTTCATTTTCGGCTCGTTCATTCCGTCGGTTATGCTGACCGCCGCCGCGTCCATGCTTAAACCTATTCCGCATAAAATTATATCGATTATTCCCATGGCTACTCCTCTGTTAGTGTATTATCGAGGCGGGTGCGATATGCCCGAAAACAAAAAGACTTACGCACCTATCCCGTGCATAAGTCTTGTCGATTGTTATTAAACCCGAGCCGAAGCTCAGTGTGTGGATTTAATACCCTAAATAGGGCGACTACTCCCTTATGGTGTTATTATATTAGCAGATTTATCGGCTGTTGTCAACCGTTATCGGCATATTTGCATTTTTATACGTCAGAACTCGATGCTTATGCCCGAAACGTTATAACCGCTCAAACGTTTTGCAAGCGCTTCTTTAAAATCGTTTGCGATGTGATTGTTGCCGTAAGAGTCGCGGGCTCCGGCAAGCTT
>CAZBTB010000153.1:0-4315 GCA_964494605.1 uncultured Lachnospiraceae bacterium | reverse complement strand
AGGTGGAGATTTCTCGTCGAGACTCGTTACACTCGTCTCTCGCTCGAAATGACAAACGGTAGCCAATGCTATGTAATGTCATTCCGCTAGCCGAGCATGTAAGCGCGAACGCCACGAATTAAACGAAGTGAGCAATATCTCCACCTATTTCACTCCTTTTATTACGCTGTCTTTTCGATGACCTTAGTGCCGTTGAAGTAAATCGCACCATTATTGTAGGTTATCGGGCTATTCCAAGCCGCAAGCCTATTGTCGGATTCGAGTGCGTCAAGCATAGCGTCGACGGTTGCGTAGTTGGGTTGAGACTTATATTTATTATCATCAGTCCAACTGAATCCACCGTTATTGCTCGAAGCGTTGTTGGTAACCGACATAATATTGGAAACGCTTGTTTTATTAAATATTGTGCCGCCCTTATCACGGTTATTATTGATTATGCCGTTTTCGGTAACAACCAGCATATTTTTCATTACGCCGCTTCCGGCTAAATTCCAAATAACTCTGACGTTTTCTACCGACGACGTAACCAACACGTTTTCTATGGTTCCGCTCGTCATTTTGCTTTCGCCGACGAACAAGCATTTGTAGTTGGATTCGATTTGCATATTCGTAAAGGCAACGTTTTTAACTTGCGAACCTGCGAGCAACTGACCGAAAAGTCCGCCCAGTCCGTTATATTCCGTTGCCGACGTTTTAAGATTGGAGATAATATGTCCGCGTCCGTCGAAAATTCCCTTAAATCCTGCGGTATCACTGCCCGCAGCGTTGCTATTAACAATCCTGACTACACCCGCACTGCTTGCATCAAAGTCTGCGGTAACTACGTAGTAAGCATCGATAGTATCGGCGGTATTAGCAGTAGTGATGTCTGCAAGGTCTTGCGCCGAAGCGATAAGCTTTGTAGCAAAAGTCATATTTGTGACATAGCAATATCTGTCGGAATTATCGGAAGTAAAGATTGAAACGACAACCTCGCCGTAAGCTTTGGAACCTAAAATTGCGTTAAGTGCGGATTTTGATAAAGTAAGCGTAGTTCCGTTTTGGGTAAAGCCCTCCGTAATTACGGTATCGCCCGACTGAATTTTGGTGACTGTGCTGCTGAGCGAAGAAATATCAACGTCGTTGGTATTTTTGCTTAAATCAAGCAAAGCGAACTCGCCGCTCTTATTCACCACTTCTACCTTTTCGTAAGAGAAGATTTTTTCTACACTGAATCCGCCTATTGTTGCCACAACCGTAAACTCGCCTGCTCCCGTAACACCCGTGACGGTAATCACGCCATCGGCGGTAACGGTTACGCCCTGTTTTGCTTGTTTTAAGCCGAACACCGTGCCGTAGATATTCGCAGTTGCCTGAGCGGCTACGTCAACCGTAACCTGCGTATTCGTATTAGTGATTGCAAGCGTCTTATGAACGTCGGCGGCGGAGTTCATAACGGGATAGTTGTTTACCGTCGTCCAGCCGCTGCCGAAGATATCCTGCATTGCCGGTGCGCTTGCAACAGCCGCCTTTAACGCGTCGACCGAAGCGAAAGCTTGGGTATTGAC
The DNA here is from genome assembly GCA_964494605.1 of uncultured Lachnospiraceae bacterium. Taxonomy (GTDB): domain Bacteria; phylum Bacillota; class Clostridia; order Christensenellales; family Pumilibacteraceae; genus UBA10677. Next base: position 2,768 of record CAZBTB010000153.1, on the reverse strand, counting down.
TTCGTCCTTTGTCGCTCCCCAATATCTGTAAACAGAACCGCCGACCACAAAAATATTTTTAAGTGTAAGCGTACCATTGCTTCCGGTAGCCGACACGGAAGCATTTGGATGCGAGCTTACGAAAATGATATTTTCGAAGGTGGGACTATCCCATGCATTTGCCACTAAAAATTCCGAATCGCCGTCGACGTAAATGTTTTTGAAAGTACCGCCGTGTATTTCGTTTCCTAATATTTTTCCAATTGCGCCTTTCGAGTCTACTGCACCTTTCGCGCCGACTACGGCAATGTTACGAACGATACCGTTCTGACCGACTGCGCCGACAATACCATAGTTATCGAATACGGGATTTATAATGGCAAAGCCTCTGCCGTCGAAAATGCCTTGTAAGCCTTTAGCCTTGTCGTTTGTATAAGTGCAGAATGCGCTGATTTGCGTGTTGTTCGCGTCGATATTGCCCGTCAAAACGTAATAGCCGTCCAACACGTTGTTGCCGTCGGATTTAACTGCGTTAAGCTCGGTAAGCGTTGCGATTTTTTTCGTTACAACCGAAACGGTTGTTTCATAGCGGTAATATGCGTCGGTGACGAAGGTTACGTCAAAGTCGCCGTAGGTTTTGCCGCCTTTCATGACCGTAATAAGCTGCTCGCTTATCGTGATGTTTCCGCCCGATACGGTAAAGCCTTGCGTTGCGCTCTGTCCCGCCGTTTCGAGTGCGGTGACGGCGCCGTCGAACAGGCTTGTCGGCACGGTTGCCGTCGTATCGGTCGTCATAATATCGAGATTCTGCGCGATCTTCTTTGTTTCGTAGGCATAAACGGTAAACGTGTCGGTATTCGTACCGATTTTTACGGTAAACTCGTTTGCGCCTTTAGTCAGCGCTTTGTCCTCGTTTTCGACGGTGAACTGTGCGTCGGTTACGTTCTTACCGCAGTTATCGCAGTGCGCGGTAACGGCAAGACCGGATTTTACCAACGTTTCGCCTACGTTGTAAGCGGTTTTTGAGGGCTGCGCGGAAACGGTAACCGACGTGAAGTTATGCGAATCGGCGGGAATAGTCAGATCAAGGATTTCGGTGTTGTCGTTATCGAAATGCTTTCCGCAACCCAAGCAATCCTTGTGCCCCTTTGTGCCCTGTGTGCCGCATTCCGCGGGGACTTCGTCTATCCATTCGTCGAAAGAGTGGTTGGCGGGATCTACGGCAATTTCGAGTTCTTCGAGCGTAGTAGCCTCGGTTCCGTCCACGTCGGTGTAATATGTTTTGCAGCTCGAGCAATACCAATACTCATCGTTGCCTTTTTCGGAGCAGTTAGCCGTCTTTGCAGCGGTATGGCTCATTTCGTGCGGCAAAAGATCTTTCTCCGCGGGCGCAACTATAACATAGTCGCACAGCGAACAAACCGTGCCTCCCGACTTACCCTTTGTTACGCAAGTGGAATCGGTTTCCTCTTCGGACGCTAACTCGACGTGAGCCACATGCTCGGTAGTAGCCGTACAAACCGAACACTTGAGCCAGTGCCCGTCGGCGTCCTTTTCAAACGTCGTTTTCCACGGGTGCTCGGTTTTCTCCAGAACGGGAATTTCTTCGATAACCGTTTTGCCCTCTTCATCCGAGAACAGCTTTTTGCAATCGGGACACTCCCAATACTCGTCCGTTCCCTGAGCCGTACAGGTCGCCGCCTGTAATTCATGGTGAATCATTTTGCCGTGATGGCATTCTCCGCTGCAAGCCGTTAAGCTCAACACTCCGAGCGCAATCATCAGCGACAAAATAATGCCTACAACCGTTTTCTGTCTTTTCATCTTTTTTTACCCCTTCTCCTTGAATAAAAATTTTATAAAGTCATCAAATAGGAAATAATAAGTTAAACACGGGGAAGCAACCTTTTCCCGACTTCAATTCAATTATACAACGGATTTTTCACTTGTCAATACTTATACCGCTTTCAATATTTGACGGAATCAAACGGCGTGACTTCCGCATTTTGAAAGTCCCTCAAAATAAAGCTTTTTTTGCGCAAAAAAGCCCGTTTTTACTGTTTTTAAGCTACTTTTTATTATGTTTATATATACATGGAAAACAAAATTTCAAAAAGGTCGGATTTTCGCAAATCTTGACAAAACGACGGGATTATGGTATAATAATTTCAAATTGAAAAGGAGTGGCAACGATGAGTGATAAACTGACGAGCGAAAAAGATTTAACGTTTTCGATAAATAACGAGTCTGACAGCGAAGACATTGTAAAACTCGGCAAAGCGCTGTCCTCGCCCGAGCGGGTAGCTATATTGAAGCTGCTGGGATCGGGATCGAAATACTTGGTTGAGATAGCCGACGAATTGGACATACCTCTGTCAACGGTTTCGCGCCATATCGACGCCATGGCGGAAGCGGGTTTGGTTTTCATAAGCTTTTCGCCGGGGCCCAAGGGACACTCCAAGCTGTGCTCTAAGGTTGCGTTTTCGGTAAACCTTATCTTAAAGGACGCCGAAGAGACGGCCGAAATAGACAGCTACACCACAGAAATGCCCGTAGGGCTTTACTCCGACTGCTCCATCACCGCGCCCTGCGGCATGGCAAGCACGACCGACCAAATCGGCGAACCCGATAACCCGGCGGTGTTCTTCTCGTCCGAGCGCGTAAACGCCGAGCTATTGTGGTTCAACACGGGATCGGTCAGTTATAAAATGCCACCCCCCCCCGCGAAATTAGGCGCCGTCAACGAAATAGGCGTTTCGTTCGAAATCTGTTCCGAAACGCTCTACTAC
>CAZBTB010000152.1:0-4345 GCA_964494605.1 uncultured Lachnospiraceae bacterium | reverse complement strand
GGTACGTACTCGTAGCCGTAGCGCTGTTGAATTTTATCGGATAACCGCTTGAGCCGCTCGTCCATTACTTCGGGAACGCTGATTCGGTACTCCACCCAATCGGCTGCCTTTACCATGCCCAGCTTTTCCATGTGCTCGACGTAATACGGATAGTTGTAAATCGTAAGATACATATCGGGTTCTTCGAACCCCTCGATAAGCATTCCCTGTTTGTCAAGATCCGAAAATCCGATAGGTCCTATAATCTCATTCATACCGAGCGACGCCGCCCACTTTTTAAGTTCGTCGAAAAGCGCGCAGGTCACGTTGAAATCGTCTATTACGTCAAAGCGCGAAAAGCGTATCTGTTTGACGTTTTTCTTTTCATTGTAAGCGTGGCTGAGTATTCCCGCAATACGCCCCACAACCTTGCCGTCGTCATCGTAGGCAAGAAACATTTTACTTTCGGCGTACGCGTACGCACCGTTAACTTCGGGATTGAATTCGTCGTCCTCGTCGGACATGAGCGCGGGAACGACGTACTTATTGCCTTTATAAAGTTTTACGGGAAACTCGAAGAACGCCTTGCGCTCCTTTTTTGTCTCAACTTCTTTAACTCTCATACGTTTCTTCCTATAGTTTTTTCAATGATTTTACACTGTAATTATATACCATTTTTTGCTAATTTGTCAATAGTTTTATTTATAATCGCGTAAGCTCATTTAAAACCGAAACCGCCGAGTGAGTTATCGGCGGTTTGTTCGTTTATTCTTCTTTTTTGTCGGTTTGGACGGTTTGCTCTTCCTTCTGCTTTGCGATTTCCTTCGCGTAATACGCCTTGGATTTAACGAACGTTCCTCCCGAGTGCGTGCTTATTCCGTCGTCGTAGCTCTTAAAGCCCTGAATATTTAGCATTCCGGGATGAAACTCTCTTACGGTATAAGTACCGTTGCCATAATGCGAATATACTTCGTACTCGCCTTTCTGATCCTCATAAGAGGTATATTCACCCTCGAAGCATTCCCATTTGCAGTGCGGGCAGGAATAACGAATTGCGGGGAAATTACCGCTTTTGGATACCGTTTCGTAAGCTTGCTCCACTTGATTGCCCATATACGGACGTGAGACATAAACGCCCTCGACCGCTTGGTTGACGTTATAGTTCTTGTATAATTCGTAGCTTTCCTTGTCTTGCTCTATTTTACTTCCGCAAATGGGACAAGTAGTTTTTCCCCAATCGTAATAGCTTTTTAAAACCGCTTTGAGCTTTTCGTATTGACTTTTACGAACAAAGGTGAAATGCTCGGGTTTCAAATCGGCGTCGGGATTTTCTTTTTTCATCTCTTCGATTTGCTTTTTGAGTTTCTCTTCTTCGTGTGACTTCAACGAAGCTTCGACGTCCGCGCGGTGTGTCTTGGAAAACATAACAATCAACAACCAGATAACGACGTCGGCAATCAACAAGCCCAAAACCGTATAGAATACGGCTTTATTACCTGTACCGAAGTTGTTGCTGCTGCACGTCACTATATTCAAAATAAGCAAAATCGGCGCAAATACGAGCAAAAAGTCGGCAAGTTTTACTATAAACGGCTTGTTACTCATTTCCCTTGCCCTCTTCCGCTTTTGCAATCGCGTCGTCGAGATCTTTTACAATTCCGTCTAGAATGTCCATTGCCTCTTGAATATCGGACTTGGCTTGCTTGGATTTGGGCACGGCTTTTTTAGTGAATACGCAGCCGCCGGAATTTTCGTCCATCTTCGTAGGCATGTTTTTCGTGTATAACTTTCCCGGCAAAAAATATCTTACTTTAAAATCCCGATCACCCATGGGAGAATACGGGTCTTCGTCGTTCGTATACGTCGTGTATTTCGAAATATGCATTTTCCAACCGCAATGAGGACACGTGCCTACGGTTGCGGGAAAGGTTCCCATTTTCTGTACCGTCTGATATGCTTGCTCCACTTGATTGCCCATGTACGAACGTGAGATAAACACGCCCTCGACTTTTTCGTTTACGGTAACGCTTTTCGTCATTTCGTAGCCGTCGTCGTTGGTTACCTGACCGCCGCAAACAGGGCAAGTCTCAAGCAAAGCTGAATATCTGTAACCTTTCTGAATTACTTCGAACTGTTCTTTGGTACAGAAAATCTCGCCTTTGCGTTTCGCCTCTTCTTTTTGGCTTTCTGTCTCGGCAAGTTGCTGCTGTTCCACGGCTTTGCCGTAAAAACCGCCGAATCTGAGTACTAGAAACGCTATTCCGTCCAATCCCATAAGCACAAGGAATACGATAAATACTTCACGCGTAACGACGTGCGCAGCCATAAGCACGACCATAATCACAAAAAGCGCGATAAGCAACCCAAGCAACACTTTGGTTATCTTCATAACAGGCGGTTTATTTCCGTTCATAATCTTTCCCTTTAATTAAAATATTTATATGAATAAATTATATATCCAACACCGAAATTTGTCAAGCGTATCATTTGGCTCATTTGTTTTATTTCGTCAAAAACTTTGTTCAAACCATGTTAAATCGGTTGACAAATCTCTCCCCTTTTAGTATAATAATCAAGTCATTTGTGCGGTCGTGGTGGAATTGGCAGACACGCAAGACTAAGGATCTTGTGGGCGACCATGCAGGTTCAAGTCCTGTCGACCGCACCAAGGAAAAGGCATACCCGCTCGGATATGCCTTTTCCTTTTATTCTCTGCTCTTTGCGTACTCTGCCATGCGGGCGGCGGCTTGGCTTCCGCCGTTCCAACCGTAGCCTACCGGCAGATTGTTCAGTTCGCGTTTTAAGCCGTCGAACAGCGGCATAAGCTCGGATTGCTTCAGGCCCGTGATGTTAAGAATTTTCGAGTTGTCCACGCGCCTGTCGAACAGTCTGTCGTAAAGAAGTTGATACTTAAGACATAAATCGGGCGCGGGGCTTAAAAGCTTAAGATAAGTATCCTGATCGACGGGTACGTACTTTAAGCCGATAATCTGCTTATAGTACTCGGCGATTTCTCTCCAGGTACGGTTTTCGGCGGTTGATACGGTGTAAGTTTCGCGGTAAGCGGCGCGGTTCAAAACCAGCCGAGAAATCATTTCGGCAACGTCGCCCGCCCAGCTCATGGTTCCTAACACGTCAAGAGCGTTTTCGGGCAGATATACCGGCAACCCCTTGGTTGCCAAATAAACGACGGTATTGGCTTCTAACGTTACGAGCTGAAAGCGGAATTTAGAGTAAGTAATTGCGGGGCGAATAATCGTATAGTTGGTAAAATCGGAATTACGCAAAATGTCTTCTGCGTGAGCTTTATAGAGAGAATACTCGTAAATATTGGACATAAATTCCTCATTTTTATTTACGTCGAGTAAGCGCGGCGAGCTTTCGGTAATAATCCTGTCCTCGTTTGCGTACACGCGGTAGGACGATAAAAAGATATAATGGTCGGTGCTGTTCAACAGCCGCTTATACGCGCTTTTGAACTCGTCGGTGAAATATACCATAAAGTCGACAATGGCGTCGTAACCGCGCTCGAGTATGCCCGAAATAAACTTTTCGTCCTTGGCGTTGCCTACGATATAGTTTACGTTTTTGCACTCGGCGCCTTTTTCAAGCGCCACGACGTCGACAGCGTAGCCCATTGCCGCAAGCTTGGGAACGAGGTAAACGCCCATTGCGCCCGTACCGCCCATAACAAGAACTTTTTTCATAATTCGATTGTCTCCTGTTTCTATCATAATTTTTTCTCTGTAATAATATTATAAACGCTTGCAAGCGAAATTGCAATGTGCTATACTATTAAAAAATAGCACAAAACTATTGTTTTTGCGGAGAATTATGACATGAAATTAAACGAAATCAACATTTCGACACTTATAGTTTCGCTGTACGAAAATTATGCCGATTATTCTTGCAACTATCTTAGCGAGCCGCGACCGTTTCATTCGATAGGTATTTTACTCGAAGGCAAAGGCATGTTGACATACGAAAGACAAAAAATCGAAGTAAATCCGGGAGACATAATTTTAATACCGCAGGATTGCTTATACCGTTCGGATTGGTACGTTTCGCCGAGCAGTAAAAAAGTTACACTGTTTTCCATGCACTTCGCTTTTAGCAATCGCCTTTCGGATTTCCGCAAGCGGCTATACCCTGTACAAAAAATACGCCCCGACAATGTTACACATCTTGTCGAAGCGTTTAAAAAACTGCAAAACGATCTTTTACACAGCTCGGAAAGCTACGCGGCCGCAACTTTATTTCTCGGAATTCTGGACGAATTATTGCCTCAATTCGAATCTTTGAATGATGATAATTATAACGACAAATCTCAACCGGCAATAGACTTTATTAACGAAAACTATCTGAC
>CAZBTB010000151.1:0-4361 GCA_964494605.1 uncultured Lachnospiraceae bacterium | reverse complement strand
TTTGCGACGGTATTCACGAGCGCGTGCGTTTTTACCAAAAACGCGAGACAGCGCACACGCGCTGTCCCAGGCGGCATGCCTTGTTACGCGCGAGTTCGAGGAATCTCCGCATTTTTTAATCACGCTATCCCAAAATCCGCTTTAAGAATTGTCCGGTATAGCTGTCCTTAACCAAGGCAACCTCTTCGGGACTGCCGTGAGCGATTACCTGCCCGCCTGCGTCACCGCCCTCGTAGCCCATGTCCACTATATAGTCGGCAACCTTGATTACGTCGAGATTGTGTTCGATTACGACTACTGTGTTTCCGCCGCTTGTAAGGCGTTGTAAAATCTCAAGCAGTTTGTCGACGTCCGCGATATGAAGACCTGTTGTAGGTTCGTCGAGGATATAGAGCGTTTTACTTGTCGAGCGCTTACTCAGCTCTGTTGCGAGCTTGACGCGCTGAGCTTCACCGCCCGACAGCGTGGTTGCGGGCTGTCCGAGCTTGATGTAGCCCAATCCAACGTCCTTGAGCGTCTTAATCTTATTATATATAGCGGGAATATTCTCGAAGAAGTCGCACGCCTCTTCGACGGTCATTTCCAGAACCTCGTAAATATTCTTGCCCTTATAATTGACGGCGAGAGTTTCGCGGTTGTAGCGCTTGCCGCCGCACACCTCGCAGGGAACGTACACGTCGGGCAGGAAGTTCATTTCTATCTTGATAATTCCGTCGCCCGTGCAGTGCTCGCACCTTCCGCCCTTGACGTTGAACGAAAAGCGTCCCGAGCCGTAGCCGCGTTCCTGAGCGTCGGAGGTTTTGGCAAAAAGCTCGCGGATCTGCGTAAACACGCCCGTATAGGTTGCGGGATTACTGCGCGGCGTTCTGCCAATAGGGCTTTGGTCGATACAGATAACCTTATCGATATACTCGAGTCCGTCAACGCTGTCGGACACGCCTTCGGGAATCCTCGTGCGCATTATCGCATTGCTGAGCTTCGGATACAAAATCTGATTGACAAGACTGGACTTACCGCTGCCAGACACGCCCGTCACCGCGGTGAACAGACCGACGGGAAAACCGACGGTAACGTTTTTGAGGTTGTTTTGTCTTGCGCCCTTGACGGTGATGAACCTACCGTCGGGTTTACGGCGAACTTTCGGTATATCTATGCGTTTTTTGCCGCCGAGATACTGACCCGTTATCGAACGCGGCTCGGCAATGATTTTGTCTATCGAGCCTGCCGCAACGATCTCACCGCCGTGCACGCCCGCGCCCGGACCGACGTCCACGATATAATCGGCGCGCCGCATGGTGTCTTCGTCGTGTTCGACGACTATCAGCGTATTGCCGAGGTCTCTTAAGCTTTCGAGCGTCGCAATAAGCTTTTCGTTATCGCGTTGGTGAAGTCCTATACTCGGCTCGTCGAGAATGTACAATACGCCCGTAAGTCCCGAGCCTATCTGCGTGGCAAGCCTGATGCGCTGAGCCTCGCCGCCGCTGAGAGTTGCCGCGCCGCGCGATAAGGTCAGATACCCCAAGCCCACGTCCGTCAGGAACTTCAATCTTGCTTTGATTTCGCGCATAATAGGTTGAGCTATAATCTCGTTGGATGGCGAAAGCTTAAGATTGTCGATAAACTCGCGGATTTTGACTATGGGCAAATCGCTGAGCTCTGCAATGTTAAGTCCGCCCACGGTAACGCTGAGCGCCTCTTTTCTCAAGCGCTTGCCCTCGCAAACCTCGCAGGGAATTTCACGCATATATTTGCTTATTTCGCTCTTGATATAATCGCTCGACGATTCTCTGAAACGCCGCTCGAGATTATTGACAACGCCCTCGAAGCTGCGCTTGTAACTGCCGCTGAAGTTAGCCGAATTGTACGTAAGGTCAAGTTTTTCGTCGCCGTTGCCGTACAGTAAAATCTGCTTGATATTCTCGGGCAAATCCCTGAACGGCGTATCGAGCGAGAACCCGTAACGTTTACTTAAAGCCTTAAAGTACATACTTCCGATCTGGCTCGTGTCGAAATTCCACGCGCTGACGTTAAGCGCACCCTGGTTAAGGCTCTTGCTGCCGTCGCCGTAAATAAGCTCGGGGTCGAGCTTCTGCTTAAAGCCCAAACCCGTACACTCGGGACATGCGCCGAACGGCGAGTTGAACGAAAACAGACGCGGCTCTACCTCGCCTATCGAAATGTCGCAATCGGGGCAAGCGTACTTTGTGGAGAACAGCTGTTCTTCGCCGTCGCGGTCGATAATAACGATACCCTCGGCAAGCTTAAGCGCCGTTTCCACGCTGTCGGTCAAACGCTTTTGTATTCCGTCCTTGACGACCAAACGGTCGACGACAACGCTTATGTTATGCTTATACTGCTTGTCGAGCTTTATATCCTCTTCAAGACTCCTGACCTCGCCGTCCACCTTGACGCGCGGATAACCCGCCTTGCGGAAGGATTCGAGTTCCTTTTTAAACTCGCCTTTTTTTCCACGCGCAAATGGAGCGTTAATAAGAATTCGGCTTCCCTCGGGGTACGCCATGATCTTGTCGATAATCTGGTCGATGGATTGCTGAGCAATCTCCTTACCGCAGTTCGGGCAATGCACCACGCCCGTCCGCGCAAACAACAGACGCAGATAGTCGTGAATTTCGGTGACCGTGCCCACGGTGGAACGCGGATTGCGCGCGGTGGTTTTCTGGTCTATGGAAATAGCCGGGCTTAAGCCCTCTATGCTCTCGACGTCGGGCTTTTGCATCTGTCCCAGGAAAAGCCGCGCATAAGATGAAAGCGATTCGACGTAACGCCGCTGTCCCTCCGCGAAAATCGTATCGAACGCGAGCGAGGTTTTGCCGCTGCCCGACAGTCCCGTAAATACAATGAGCTTGTCGCGCGGGATCTCGAGGTCTATGTTTTTAAGATTGTTTTCATTTGCGCCTTTGATTTTTATCGTATCCATGTTTGCTCCGCTAAATTATGTCCGTACCCCTGCGACCCGAATACTTGCTCTGTATCTTCTTAAGCTCAGCCATTCTGTCGCGCATGCGTATCGCCGTCTCGAAATCCAAGGATTTAGCCGCAATGTTCATCAATGCCTTGAGCTTTTCAAGCTCCGCAGGAATATCCTTGACGTCTACCTTGTCCGAAGCGGACTTTGTGATTTCGATAGTGTTCTTTATCTTCTTAATAATGGTTTTGGGTGTAATTCCGTGCGCCTCGTTGTAAGCCTGCTGCTTTTCGCGGCGGCGGTTGGTCTCGTCTATCGCTCGCCTCATCGAACCCGTAACTGTGTCCGCGTACATAACGACATAGCTCTCGGCGTTTCTCGCGGCGCGGCCTATCGTCTGAATAAGCGACGTTTCACTGCGCAGGAATCCTTCCTTGTCCGCGTCTAAGATCGCCACGAGCTTAACCTCGGGAATGTCCAAGCCCTCGCGCAGAAGGTTGATGCCCACAACCACGTCGAACTCGCCAGCACGCAAATCGTTGACAATCGTTATGCGCTCCATAGTGTCTATGTCCGAGTGCAAGTACCGTACCTTAACGCCGTTTTCGGCTAAGTACGTCGTAAGGCTCTCGCTCATCTTTTTGGTTAGCGTGGTAACCAATATCCTGCCGTTCTTTGCGACCGTTTCGCGTATTCGGCTGAGTAAATCGTCTATCTGACCGTACACGGGTTTTAGGATTACGGGCGGATCGAGAAGTCCCGTCGGACGGATGATCTGCTCGGCAACCGCAGGTCCCGCAAGCCCCAGCTCATACGGAGCGGGCGTTGCCGAAACGTAAATTACCTGACCTATTCGCCTGTTGAACTCGTCGAAGTTGAGCGGTCGGTTATCGTACGCCGCAGGAAGGCGAAAACCGTAATCCACAAGCGATTTCTTCCGCGCAAAATCTCCGCGGTACATAGCTCTAAGCTGAGGAATGGTCATGTGACTTTCGTCGATAAAAAGAATGAAATCGCGCGGGAAATAATCGAGGAGCGTAAACGGCGGTTCGCCCTCTTTGCGCCCGTCGAAGTAGCGCGAGTAGTTTTCGATACCGCTGCAGTAACCGATTTCTTTCATCATCTCCACGTCGTAGCTGACACGCTGACCGATACGCTGCGCCTCGATAAGCTTGTTCTGCTCGGTGAAGTATTTTACCCGGTCGTCCATGTCGCGCAGTATCGCCTGAATGGCAACGTTCATCGTCTCGCGCGCAACCGCATAGTGCGACGCGGGAAAAATCGCCGCATGGTTAAGGCGGTTGACTACCCTGCCCGTCACCACGTCAAACTCGGACAGCGCGTCTATCTCGTCGCCGAAGAACTCCACCCGAACGCCGTGGTCGGACGACGACGCGATAAAGATGTCCACAGTATCGCCCTTGACGCGGAAATT
>CAZBTB010000150.1:0-4400 GCA_964494605.1 uncultured Lachnospiraceae bacterium | reverse complement strand
ATCAACCGCTATAACGGCGGACCCGTCGGCGTGGATACGCTTGCCCGCGTCATGAACGAGAGCAATAACGTCATTGCCCAGAAGTACGAGGCGTACCTTATTAAGAAAGGAATGCTTAAGATCGAACGCGAAGGGCGTGTTGTGATGCCGCTTGCGTATAAGGTTCTGGGCTTGCCCGTTCCCGTTGATAAAGCCGACAAAACCGACGGTGAAAACAATACAGACGGCGATAAGAATTCAAAATACGATAAACGCAAGGTAATTGCGTGCCACGTTCAAAACGATTTGAAGTGCGGCAAAGTGGAGCAGCTCATCACCTATCCCGAAACCGCAAAAGCGTTTGCAGAGTCGCTTGACGAATTGTTTCCCGATATTCAAAAGGATTACGACGGCGAAACTAAGCACTTGTGCGAGCTTGAAATCGATTTCGGTGATTTCAAGCGACAAATTACTTGTGATTCGTTTCTGGAAAGCAGATTTGCTACTTGTATGGCTCAAGTCGGCTATATTATGGATTTAAAGGCGCAGACTCTCGAGCTTCCGTATATTTCACAGGAGCTGGCGAACCGCCGTTATTTTCCCGACTTTGTAATAAAGGACTATAAAAACCGTATAGCTATTATAGAAATGAAAAATTTCGAGATGAGCTCGTATCACCTCAATATCGATAAGTACGAAATGCTGAAAAGCTATTGTATAGAGCATGGCTACGGTTATGCCGAAATTATGAAAGGATATGGCGCCGAGACGTATATTTCGGTTGAAATGCTTAAAAACGCGCCCGTAAACGAGCGGCTCGAAAAGTTTATTTCAGACACTATCGATACTAACGGAAATTCTACCGGTGATCCGACTTTTACGGGCAAAGATTTCGAAAAGTACGTTTCTATGTACGGTGCGACGGAGCAGACCGAAATTTATACGGTTCTACTCAATAACCGCCGTTTGAAGAATGTTGACAGAACGGGTAAAGATTTCAAGATTGTTTTGAACTGAGCGATGTTAAAGAGTTTTTACAAAAAAAGACGTCCCATTAAGGTGTTCTTTGATAAAGAAATGAAGTATCGCTCGCTTGCGTACGGCAGCGAAGTGAATCGTTCTTTCGTAAAATGGCGTGAATACTTCGACAGTAATTGGAACGCTAAATTTAAAAACTTTTTTATCAATGCGCAAGGTGACGTGGGCGGTAATCCTGTGCGCTCCGACGATACGTTTATGTCTTTGAGAGCGCTCGAAGAGGCAACAAACGTAAAAAGAATAAAAACCGATTCTGTGTTGCCGCCGTTGTGGTTAAACGAGATGTTGTTGGAAGTGAGTGCGGACGGCTTTGTGACGGTTTCGGGTCGTCAAACTCACGTAAATATAGGTTTGGAGTTGAAGGCTTGGGCGTTGATGCCGCTCGTGACCGAAAACGGCGGAACAAAGACTTTTTTGTTTGTTGCGGCTAAGCCGCCGGGAATGAACGAAATGCACATTTCCGCCTACGGTTTTAATTCTGACGGACCTGAAAATAATGCTTTGGTTTCGCGCAAGATTGACACCACGGTGAACAGCCGAAGCTATTTGGTTTGTTATGAGCGTCACGTTTTTTTGGTTCACAATTCAATGCTCGATTATTTCTATTTTGTGCCCGACACCGGCGAGCTTGACCGCGTGGCGATCGGCGGGGACAAAGATAACGCAGAAGTCGATTGCTGTAAATTCGTTGGGCGGCGCGTGATTGCGGATAACTCTGGAAATGTATATTGGATTGCGGATAATTCGGTTTACGGCTTTCCTATAGGATACCCGAGGCGCTTGGCTAAGATAGAAACCGATATACATTATGTACCAGTAGGCATTAACTGCTATGAAAACGAGTTGTACGTTTATCGCAAAAATAAGAGCACGGGAGTTTATTCTTGCACTCGGTTTGTACGAGCCGCTAACGGCAACTTAGTGGGCAGCCACTTTAACGACGGCGCCGCCAGTAATCTGATGCTTGAAAATCGTCAAGGCACTTTAAGGTACTTAAAGCTGACGGAAAAGGGCGGTATTGCGAATACGACATTAGCCGTATATAACGGTAAATCGGAAACTACGTCCGATTGTATGACGTTTCCTAGCCGCGGAAATGTTTTTTGCTTGTTTGGTTTATTGGACGGAAATGCCGTCTATGCCGGATACGACGAAAACGGAAATATCGTTTGCCTTACTGAATAACGGAGATGTGGATTTATGATTGATAAGAACGATGTAAAAATGCCTGTTCAAAAGGATAACGCCGAACTTATGCTCAGCGACAAGGAGCAGGTCCGCAAAATCGAGGATCTGCTTGATTTGGTCAATTCCGCGGAAAACAATCAGGAACTGCGTCTCGGACCGGATTACTACGGTCGGTTCCATTGGTTCGGGGATTTAAGCTCGCGCAACGACAAGAGCTATTTTTCCTATCAGGAAGAAGCTGTTTACGATTTTATTTTCAATCTCAACAAGAGCGGTATTTTATCCGATCAGGTCGGAATGGGCAAAACAATAGAGGCGGGCATGATTATCAGTGAGCTTGCCAGCCGTAGTGAGCTCAGGTCTTTGCTTATTATCGTCCCCAATGAAATTATGTCCAAAAAGTGGGAATACGAGCTTGCTTTCAAGTTCGGCATCCGACATCATATACGAGAGAAGGACGACGGTCAGTACGACGAATATCCGGGCGTAAAAGCTTTGTCGGGGTACGACGATTTTTGCCGTTGTGTATTCGACTGCATTTTCGAAGAGAAATTTGTCGAATTGTCCGAGTATAACTTTAAGCATACCTATAAGGCAACGGGAGAAAAGGAGGCGTTGGCCGATATTCTCGCGGCGTTTGTAAAAAGCGATTTAGACAAAGTCGTTGGAATGATAAACAGCGGATTCGAAATCAACGATATGGACGGCGATCCGCGTGTTAAGTTCGACGGAAATAAATTCTCTATAACGGGCACAAAGCGCTCGAGAGCGTATACGTACGACAGCGAAGGTTTAATCAAAGCGTACTTGAACGGAAAACAGCACAGTAAACCCGAAATGGTCATTAACAGTGCACGTTTTGCCAACGAGTACCGTAAGATTATGGCGGCAGAGCTTAAGCCGTTGTATACGTTGATCGGTGATTACTTTACCACACAGCCCGACGAAATTTCGGGGATTTCGGAAAGTATGACCAACCGCTATCCGATTTTGGTTATTCCCATTGCCTTTTCGGAGCGCATGGGCGATAGGGTCGAGCTTAAGCCCTTCCTTAACCGCACGCTTTTGCCTAAAATCGAAAATTATAAGCATAAATATTTCGTTCAAAACGAAAAGGACGAAATTAATGCCGTTTACGAGGATTACCGCATTATCGACTTCTTTATCGACGTCGGGTATCAAACGCTTATAGTAGACGAGGTGCATGATTATATCGACGTGTGCGCCAAGGTCGAGCGAAATAACTTTCATACAAAGCTTGGCTTTGACACGTATCCGTCGGGCGATTATAATCGTTACGAGCTGTTTGACGATTATTACTTTATAAAAAAGAGCAGTCTTTACAAAAAGCTTAAGGGACTTGCAGACAAAGCGAACAGAAAAATTTTCCTGACCGCTACGCCTATTAAGTCCGATATGGTCGACTTTTATCTTTTGACGTTGCTTGCCAGCAATAAGGACGCCGAGTCTTACAAAAAAATCAGCAGTAACCTAGAGCACGCCTTTCCGAAGAACAAGGACCGTGAAGACGCAATCGATGTACTGTATCAGTCTTTTAAGGCGTGTGCCGAAGTTTCGTCCGCGGAGCAGTTCTGTAAGTACGCAAAAACAATCTTTCTCGCGCTGGAGAAAGACGAAAACGGCAATGAATTAGAAGGAAGATATAAATATCCGTACTTTAACAATCATTATCTGCGTGAAAATCTCGGTAAGCCCGATGTTATAAAAAAGTATCTTTTGAGCCATATCAGCTATATGTCCATGGAAGAGATTGTGCTTGAGCTTATTTTGGCGTACAATGCCGAAAACAAGGATAATATTAAGGGCGAGCTTGACGTCAAAAAGATAATCGAGGATCTTAACGAGCTGTTGAGCGACGATAGAAAATACGATCTTCAAACGCGCGTAATGTTCAGAACCATACTTAACAATACGATAAAAATGCGCTTTGAGGAGGATTTTACCAACGAAAACGGCAAGCCGATAAAAAGAATTCGTGAGCTGCTCGAGCTTGATGACGGTCCGAGAAGATGGAATAAGACTTACCGCAAGTATGGCATAAGGCACACGCGCCACCAAACTTATAATCTCGGCGGTTGTGCCGGCATAGAAAAACTGAATAAGAACAAGATCGAACGTTATAAAAATTTGCCGATTTTAGAGCTCCTTAGGTTCTTCTTTTATCTTATTTGAAC
>CAZBTB010000149.1:0-4403 GCA_964494605.1 uncultured Lachnospiraceae bacterium | reverse complement strand
GTACTTTTCTATTCGGACGCCGTTAATCTTAATCACAGTGATGCTCCTTATAAACCGTAAGATTCCTTCATCTGAGCGAAAGAGTTCGCAACCGTGCTGCCCTCTCTCATGTACGTAAGCTTGAGCAGATCGATACTCTCGAAAAAGTCGGCCGCAAGCGCCTTGAGCTCGCTCTCGTAAATGATATAGCCCAATCTCAACATCATATATTGCGGCGTGATCTTGACCGAGCGGAGTTTAAGCTCGAGCGCGGACTTCTCGTCGGGAGTAAGCGCGTTGTCCGACTTAACCGCCGCAAGCGCCTTGTCTATCGCGGAGATTGCCGCCTCTAACATTGCGCGCGAATAGTTTTCGGCGGTTTTCATGTTCAGGTCGTTGTCTGTAGATGCGTGGAAACCGCCCGCCGCTTTGCGCTCATAATCGAGAATTGCGGTGTGATTTTCGAATATATCGCGGTAAAGATTGACGTATGGCGCGTACTTCTCGCCGAAGTAAAGCCTGTTGAATTTTTCGATAAGCGCGTTTACGTCTTGATCTACGTTCCACATAAGGTTAAGCGAAACGTAAGCCTTTAAGTGGTACTCGTAATAGTTGTACTCGCTGGGCGTGCCCTGAGTCAAAAGGTGCTTGACGTTAAGGCTCTTATAGTACTCGTAGTTGCTCTTGAGCGTGCCGTAATCGGGCAGATACCACAGGTAATCGGGGAACTGACAGCTGTAATCCCAAATGGCAAACTCGTTAGCAAGCGTCTGCCACTGACGGAACTCGTTGCGCTTGACTTCGTTATATTGGCAGGCTTCGTCCCACAGCGTGTGCGAGTTGCAGTACCTGTACGCCATTTTGATAACGATACTGTCGTCGAGCTTGATCTTGGGGTCGAGCGGAACCCAATTACCGTTTTCGTCCGCTCTGACGGGCGCGGCAATGGATTTGGAGTACGCGAAGATAACGTACTTGACGGGTCTTGTGATATTCTCGTCGGCAAGCCATTTATTAACCTCTTTGACAACGGCGTTTGCCCACACGCAGTAAAGTCCGCTGAAGTTTTCGCCGTATTTTACGTACATAGCTTTACATCTGTCGCACTTGCATTGAGCGTACCAGTCGCCGTGACCGAGCATTAGGTAATTAGCGTTTTCGCTGGTTTCCTCCCGAATCATGGTCTTGACGATTTCGATTATCTTGGCGGTGAAAGTATTGTCCTTCGAGCGGTCGAAATCGCCGTCGTCGGTCAGCCCGTTGCTGTAGCAGAATTCTTCCTGACTGTAGCCCTGGCTGTTCGAACGGTTATAGCCGGGGTCGTAAGCGTACCACTCGGGGTGCACCGCCCAATAGCCGAGATTGATACCGTTAAGCGCGCCGCCGTCCGACGTTTTGTAGTTGACGCTCGGGATTACGCCGTTGCGGTAGGCGTCGACGCAAAGTAAACTCTCGATAGAGTGTCCCTCGCGGGTGGAGCTGTATTTAACGTCGTTTACGTCGTAGTAATAGCCGTAGTAGAAGGGCGAATCGAATTCCTCGGTGGTCTTAAACGACGGAGAATTCATTCCGAGCGTTGCGGTAACCGCCTGAGACTTATACCAAACGGGATAGGAATAAAAATCCCTTATCTGGAATGTGGGAACGTCCTTGACGTTAAGCTCGGGCGCTGCGACTTCGGTCACGTTTTCGGGGATATAAACCTCGTCCCAGGTGAGGAATTCCACGCCGAAGCAATCGGTCAGGAAGTGATAAACCGAATAGACGAGACCGTTTTTGGTGTCCGCGTCGAACACGTAAGCGTTTCCGAAGCTCTTTAAGATGTAGCCGCCGTTGAGTCCTGCGTAATCCGAATCAGATAATCCCGCACCCTTTTGGTACACGGTTTTGCCTAACGACAGCACCTTGTCGGAAGAATTATACGTCCGACCCGCGTCGCTTTTTATGAGAATGTTGACGCCGGTCGCAATGTCGATATAATTCTTAAGAATTCCTGCCGCATAGGTTTCGGTTGCGGTCGGGGTTTCGGGTATAACGATCGAATATTCTGTCTGACCGTTTTTGACGAAATAATTGCCCGAGTCCGCCGCGTTGTACGCGCCGCGGCTGAATTCGCCGCTTGCGCCCGTGCAGCCGAACGCGGTAAAAGCCAAAACAATGCAAAGTAAACTTACAATGAATTTTTTCATAAAATCACTCCTTTAGGCTACCGTTACGTTGTAAACGACCTGCGCGATATTGTAGTTCGCGTCGTTTGAATAGTACACAATCCGATAGTTGCCCGCCTTATTAAACGTATAACTGTTTTCGATTACCGTACGCGTACCGTCGGGCGTGTACACTATTGCGTAGCACTTTACGTCAAGCGTGACGTTGTCGACGGCATAAGCCGAAGGAACGGCAATCGTCTCGCCCACTCCTGCCGACGTTGCAATCGTACCCTCTACAACGATTTGCGGCGCGTCGTAGTCCTTGACCGTTATGACAAAAGTATCCTCGGCTGTAAAAGTGTCGTTGCTGTCGTGCGCGACGTAAACGACCCTGTACGTGCCGAACTCGGTCATAAGCACTCTTCTGTTGCTCGTAGGCGTTACACCGTCGAGCACCGCCTCTCCGCTCGGAGAAACGACTTTGACCGTAACGGTAACGTTCGGGTCCAATACGTCGTAAGCCTTGGCCGCCGAAACGTTGACGAACGATGCAAGATTAACAGCCTTACTTTCCATAACGTTTTCGTAAACGATAACGGGCGCAGTCATGTCGTAATATGGCTGAACGTTAGTGCCTATAACCGTCGAGCCGAACGACTGGTTGAGAACTTTTACAAGTCTTAAGCCGCCGTTATTGTCGCTCGTCGCGCCCTTGATTTCAAACGACAGAATTACGTCGCCCGTAAAGCCGTTGAAAGTAGATCCGTCGTTAAATGCCGTTATCGGCTCGATGAGCTTGCTTCCGCCGCTCGTAATCATGCGGCCGGCGTTGTCGTACACCCAATCGAAGTAGAAGCTGTCGCTACCGAACGCGGAGCTTAAAGCGTACGATGTTTTACCGTTGACTTTGAGCGTGGTTCCGTTGCCGTTTGCGCTTAGGTTAAGCGTAACGAACTTTCCCGAAACGCTGTCGGTAAGCTTAACTGCAAGCATATCGAAGCCGTTCGCGCTTGCGGGAATACCGAAGGAGAAATTTAGTCCCTCGGTGGGAAGAACCTGAGGAAGAACAAAGGTTTTGTCCTTGCTCGTCGTGAGCGTTGTATTCTCTCTGCCGTTATCCGCCGTGACGCCGCTGTTGTCGAACTCGCCGTCGCCGTTTACGGGAATAACGTAATCGGATACGTAAACGGGTTTTATCACGGGGACTGTGTAAGACTTGACGTAGTCGAGGCTGTCCTCGGTAAGACCCGCTTTATAAATAAGCGTAGCGGTGCCGCTTTCTGTGAACGTATTTGCGGCAAGCGTGCGCGAACCGTCGATAACGGTTTTGCCCTTAGCAAGGTATACGCGCGTGTCATTTATGAATGCGGCGCGGTAAATTTCCTTCTCGGGCGTTTCGTCAAAGTAGTTGACGACCGTGCAATCGGGAATAGTTACGGTCTTACCCGCAATAAAGCTTACGGGAATACTGTCGGCGGTTATCTTGATTCCGCGCTTTACCGAGAAACTGCGGTAAGTGCTGTGGATTTGTCCGAAGTAGTTCCGATTCAAGAAAACGACCTGATAATTACCCGCCGCTTCGGGCACGAACTCTTCGACCGACTTTAAGTTCTCAAACGCCTTAACGACAACGCCCTTGCTCTGCACGAGCGCGGTTACGGGAACCGATTTATCGGCATTAAGGCTAAGATCGTTGGTTGCCGCGACCGCGGGAATACGAACGGTGTCGCCCGCCGTATACTCTCTGTCGAAATCCACAGACGACATATCGAATTGAGTTTGGGGAAGTTCGTCAAAGCAAGTAACGGTAAAGGTTTTAGTAAACTCGTTGTTTCTGCCGTCGGTGACTGTGTACTTAAACTTGCACTCGCCCGCTTTATCGAACGTAGCTTTACCGTTCGTAACGGCAACTTCCGCACCGCTTGCGTCGGTTACCTTTACCGAAAGATTATCGCTCAGGTCTCCGTCGAGGAAGTTCTGTGTCTTAACCTCGGGTAGCTTATACTCGTAGCCCTTGACGGTGTTGGACTTAAAATCCGCAACAATGAGCGGATCGGCGTCGAATACCGCTCCGTCGTTATTGGCTAAAGTCTGACCGCCGATTTTGGTAACGTTGACCGAAACCGTATCGGACTTAATTGCCATAAACTTTACGCTCAGCTTCATATAGCCCGAAGAGAACAGGTTTTGAACGTAGTTTTGCGTGTAAAGCGATTCGTAAGCCGTACCGCCTAAGTTTTCGGACGAAAGCTCGAGGAAGTTTTCACTCGCAAT
>CAZBTB010000148.1:0-4477 GCA_964494605.1 uncultured Lachnospiraceae bacterium | reverse complement strand
GGCTACCGTAATCCTTGCCATGGGCGCGGGACGCAAAGCCGCTAGCGCGATTTTGGAGCGTTTCGGGCTTAAATAGCGGAGAAATCAATGTTTATAGACAAAGCTAAAATCTACATCAAAGCGGGCAACGGCGGCAACGGCTGTACGTCGTTCTATACCGAAAAATACGTGCCCGACGGCGGTCCCGACGGCGGCGACGGCGGACGGGGCGGCGATATAATTTTCACCGTCGACGAACGGCTCAGCTCGCTCACCGATTTTAAGTTCGAGCAGCATTTCAGGGCGGACAACGGCGAAAACGGAAGCAGTCGGTTTTGTCACGGCAAAAACGCCAAGCCGCTTGTCATAAAAGTTCCGCGCGGAACCGTTATCCGCGATGAAGAAAGCGGAAGGATCATTGCCGATATGTTCGACGAAGACACGACCGTGACGGTACTTCAGGGCGGTTTCGGCGGCAAGGGCAACGCAAGGTTTAAGTCATCGCGCCGTCAGGCTCCGAGGTTTTCTCAAGTCGGAGAAAAGACGGACGAGCATACCGTGCTGTTGGAATTAAAGACCATTGCGGACGTCGGGCTTGTAGGGTATCCTAACGTCGGTAAATCCACGTTGCTGTCCGTTATTTCGGCGGCACGACCCAAGATTGCCAATTACCACTTTACGACGCTGTCGCCCAACCTCGGCGTTGTCAAGTACTACGACAATTCTTTTGTAGTTGCCGATATACCGGGGCTTATCGACGGAGCAAGCGAGGGCGTTGGCTTGGGAACGGAGTTTCTGCGCCACGTCGACAGAACGCGGCTTATTCTCCACGTTGTGGACGTAGCGGGCAGCGAGGGCAGAGATCCTGTCGACGATTACAAAAAGATAAACGCAGAACTAAAGAATTATAATGAGAATCTGAGTAAGCTTCCACAAATCGTCGCTTTGAACAAGGCGGATATTCTGCCCGACGACGAGGCGGTTAAGCGTTTTAAGAAAGCGGTCAAAAAGCCCACCGTCTTAATCAGCGCGGCGACCCGCCAAGGTATCGACGAGCTGATAAAAACCGTTTATGAAAAGCTCCAAACGCTTCCTAAGATAGAAAAGCTCGAGTACGAGCCGTTCGAGTACGAAAAACGCGATACCACTGGCTTTACGATTACGCGTGATGACGACGGCGGTTTCGACGTATCGGGCGGGCTTGTCGAGGAGCTGAGCCGCAACGTTGTGCTTGACAGCTACGACAGCTTTAATTGGTTCCAGAAAAAGCTCAAGGAAACGGGTATTATCAAGGCGCTTCGTAAAGCGGGCGCTGTAGACGGCGATACCGTGCGCGTACTCGACATCGAGTTCGAGTTTGTAGAGTGATGCGGCGCGCGATTTTCGGCGGCAGTTTCGATCCGCTTACGCTTGCTCACTATAAGCTCGGGGTAAAGATGAGCGAAGTTTTCGACGAAGTTATCGTCGTTCCCGCATATATTTCGCCTTTTAAGGCGGGCGGAGCCGAGCTTAGCGGCGAGGAACGCTTTAAGCTTGTGAAGCGTGTTTTCGAGCCGTTCGGGAATATCACGGTTTCCGATTACGAGCTTACAAAAAGCGGTACGAGCTATTCGTACATGACCGCCGAGCACTTTTACAACGAGTCAGGCAAGCTGTATTTTGTTATCGGCAGCGACGGACTGAGTAGCCTTGACAGATGGAAGCGCACCGATATCTTAAAACGGACGGTAACGTTCTACATTGTCGAGCGGCCGTATTTCCCCATAAAAGAGGACGAGCTTGACTACGCGCGAACGTTCTTAAACGTAGAAGTTGCGCCTTTTACGGGAGAGGAGGGTTCTTCGTCGCTGTTAAAAGCGGCAGTGGCGTTTAACAAGGAGCGCGAGGTAGTGCCCGAAGCGATAGCCGATTATATCGAGGCAAACGGATTATACCGCGACTACGTTTATATTACGTCGCGTTATCCCGAGTTTAAGCTGAAAAGCTCACGGGTAGAACACGTCTACCGCACGACCAAAGCCGCCATAATTTTGGCAAAATTAAACGGCGCAGATACCGATAAAGTTATACGGGCGGCGCTCCTACACGATATAGCTAAGTATATGAGCGAAAGCGATCTCGGCGCTTACGGTATCGAGTGCGGCAAAGAGGCTCAAAAACTTCCCGAGAGCTGTCGGCATCAGGTTACAGGCGCGGCGATTGCTAAGGCGTGCTTTAACGAAACCGATTCGGACGTTATTGCCGCGATTGCGACGCACACAACGGGCGCGGCTAAGATGAGCACTATACAGAAGATTATTTTTGCCGCCGATTATATCGAGGACGGTCGTGATTTCGAGGGATTGGACGGTATAAGAAATATTGTTTATTCCGATCTCGACGCGGGAGTAGTCGAAATATTGAAAAATACCGTTGCGTATTTAAGGCGTAACGACATGGAAATTGCGGAAGAAACGCTCCGCGCATTAAAGGAGAATTTATGATGAACGCAGATTTAAGCAAATTCAATCTGTCCGACCCGACGGGATTGGCGGACGCGATTGCGTACCTATTGGATTTTAAGAAGGGCAAAAACGTCGTAACGGTTGACCTTGGCGGTAAAACCATAGTTGCCGATTATTTCGTCATAGCTTCGGCTTTTTCGTCTACGGCGGTCAAAGCTCTTGCCGATTTCGTCGAGGACGAGCTGAGTAAGCAAGGACTCGAGCCCATTCACCGCGACGTCGATCCTAAGTGGATTGCGTTAGACTACGGCTCGGTTATCTTGCACGTGTTCTATAAGGAGCTGCGCGACTTTTACGATATCGAGCGTCTTTGGGCGGAAGGGGACAATATCAAGCGTTTTACGGATAACGATTAAAAAGGGAGGGGGACAATGTTCGAAGTAGAGATTATCCGTCATATCCAAATGATTCGCACCGCATTCGGCGACGGTTTTTTCAAGCTTGTTACAAACCTCGGCGACGAGATGTTCTTTATTGCGGTTGCGGTCTTATTTTTCTGGTGCTTTGACAAGCGGTTCGGGTATAAGCTTATCAACGTCTATCTTATGGGCTGTTCGGTCGTGGAGGTGCTCAAGATTATCGTCGCGCGCCCGCGTCCGTTTAATTACGACGGCGTAGTGTCGGTGGGCGAAAAAACCGGCGGTTACTCGTTCCCGAGCGGACATTCTCACTCGATAGGCAACCTCTCAACACAGCTCAGCTGCAAATTCCGCAAGCTTCCCGTCTATATAACGGCAGGCGTAATTGTTCTTATCGTCGTGTTTTCGCGGCTTTACCTCGGTCAGCACTTTTTAAGCGACGTGCTTGTCGGCTTGACGCTGGGCGTAGGCTTGGCTATGCTGTTTTCCATGCTGTACGAGCTGCTCGGCGACAAGGAAGAGTATATCGTGCTCGGAGTTTTTCCGCTGTGCATGATTATCTTAATTGTACTTCTTGCGACAGGTAAAACTTCGGGTACGGTAATGAACGTCCTCGGCGGTTATTCGGCGATTACGCTCGGATATTTCCTCGAAAAACGCTACGTAAAGTTCGACGTAAAATCCGTGTGGTATTTTCATATAATTAAAGTCCTTTTAGGCTTGGGGCTTACTCTTGCGGTCAAGGAAGTTTTTAAGCTGTTTTTGCCCGAGAGCGTTCCCGTACTCTACAACTTTTTAAGGTATTTCCTTACCGCCGCCGTTGCGATTCTTGGCGTGCCCGCACTGTTTAAACTGCTGCGCCTTTACGGCGACCCCAAGGGAGGCAAAAATTCTCCGTCCGCCGATACGGAAACGCTTGACAGTCAGGAACAATAGCGGTATAATAATACCAACAACTTAGGGGCGGGGTGAAATTCCCCACCGGCAGTAAATCGCTTTTAGGCGTTAAGTCTGCGAAGGGTCTTATCATTAGATCCCCGA
The DNA here is from genome assembly GCA_964494605.1 of uncultured Lachnospiraceae bacterium. Classification (GTDB taxonomy): domain Bacteria; phylum Bacillota; class Clostridia; order Christensenellales; family Pumilibacteraceae; genus UBA10677. Next base: position 594 of record CAZBTB010000148.1, on the reverse strand, counting down.
TCGGGTGCGATTCCCGAACCGACGGTAAAGTCCGGACACGATAAGTTGAGAATATTTTTACGTATTTTCACGCCCCCGATATCCTTTTCGGAGGCGTTTTATTATGAAAAACAAGTTCTTCAACACAAAAACAATCGTTACGCTTGCCATGCTTACCGCTATCGGCTACGGACTCAGTTGGCTCGAGTTTCCCGTTTTCCCCGCCGCACCGTTTCTTAAGCTCGACTTTTCCACGTTTGTTACCTTATTCGGCGGCTATATGTTCGGATTACCCGGAGCCATTGTTATCGAAGGCATAAAGCAGCTGCTTATATGGGGGACTAAATCCTCGACCGCAGGAGTGGGCGAGATTGCAAACTTCATAATGGTTACCGCGTTTGTTCTCGTGCCTACTTTACTTTATAGGTTCAAAAAAGGCAGAGCGTGGGTGGCGGTGGGACTTGCTATAGGCTGTGTATGTCAGATTGCAGTGTCACTGGTTTGCAACCGTTTTATTACTTTCCCGCTATTTGTGGGAGACGGAGCGGCGGCAATGTTCGCATCTTTGTGGGGTTATGTGCTTGCATTTAATGCCATTAAGTCGGTGTCTATCAG
>CAZBTB010000147.1:0-4482 GCA_964494605.1 uncultured Lachnospiraceae bacterium | reverse complement strand
TAACTTTTCGCGCGTTATTGTCGCGCCGTCGTTTACTTCGGGTAATCTGTCGCTTGCAAATTACGACCGCATTATATTTTTGGACGTGCCGCTTAATAACGGAATTGTTACATATCTTAATTCTGTCACAAAAGCCGAAGTTTATTTGCCGAGCGAAGCAGAGGGAAAATACGACGTAAGTACCGAGCGTGATGTATGCGCTCGATATTTCGAAGCGATACGCGCGTGCTCGAATATTCCGGCTAGTAGCTTAAACGTGTTTTATAAGCACATGCTGACGAAGTATCCCGAGCTTAAGCTACCGCAATTTATGTTTTGCGTAAAAGTTTTTGAGGAATTGGGTTTTATTAAGATTAATGAAATACCGTTTTCGCTCGAGATTGTAAAGGGCGTTAAGGCGGATTTGACTAAGTCAAAAATCTATTGCATGGTTAAGGAGCGCGCTTGATAAGTGAAAGAGCTTGAAAAAAAATTCGAACTTGTCTTTAATCCGCAGCAAACGGAAATGCTTAATAAGGCAATGGCGTATGCAGCCAAGATGCATGCCAATCAGTTCCGCGATTCGGGCGAGCCGTACATCACTCATCCCGTGGAAGTTGCGAATATTTTGTTCGATTTGGGACTTGACTGCAGTACGCTTGCGGCGGCGTTACTTCACGATTGCGTAGAAGATACGCCGGCAACAGAGGACGAAATCAAAAAACTGTTCGGAGAGGAGATTGCCGAGCTTGTATCGGGCGTAACAAAGCTCGATAAGATTGCTTTTAAGTCCAAAGAGGAAGAACAAGCCGAGAATTTTCGCCGTATGTTTTTCGCAATGGCGAAGGATATACGTGTAATCATTATTAAGTTAGCAGACAGGCTACACAATATGCGCACCATTTCGTCGCTTAGTGAGGAACGACAAAAGGCAATGGCACGCGAAACTTTGGAGATATTCGCACCGCTTGCATCGCGTTTGGGCTTGAGTTATTTTAAGTGCGAGCTCGAGGATTTGTGCTTAAAGGTGTTAGAGCCTGCGGTTTACGAGTCGCTTGTAGGGGAAATTGCGTTAAAGCGTCAGGAACGTCAGGAGCTTGTCAATCATATTTGCGGACGGCTGACGACGCTGTTAACCGAGCTTAACGTCAAGGGCGAGGTCAGCGGCAGACCTAAGCATTTTTACAGCATTTATAAGAAAATGAAGAACAATAACCGCACCTTCGATCAGATTTACGATTTGACCGCTGTGCGTGTCATTGTCGAAAACGTTAAGGATTGTTATGAGGTTCTGGGAATGATACACACGATGTGGAAACCCATTCCGGGCAGGTTTAAGGACTATATCGCGGTCCCCAAGCCCAACAATTATCAATCTTTGCATACGACGGTTATGACCACTTACGGAATGCCGTTTGAGATACAGATACGCACGTACGAAATGCATAAGATAGCGGAGTACGGTATTGCTGCGCACTGGAAATATAAGGAGAGCCGCGGTGCGGCAAACAGCGAGCTTGACGAAAAGCTCGAGTGGTTGCGCGGAGTTATGGACGTGCAGAGCGAATCGTCTTCTCCGCAGGAGTTTTACGAGTCGTTAAAGTTCGACCTCTATAGCGGGCAGGTGTTTGTATTTACCCCTAAAGGCGACGTTGTAACATTGGCAGAGGGGGCGACACCCGTTGATTTTGCATATTCCGTGCACAGCGAAATAGGCAACAAGTGCGTTGGGGCAAAGATAAACAATAAGATCGTTCCGCTCGAAACCAAGCTCAATACGGGCGATTATATTGAAATCATAACTTCTCCGACTTCCAAAGGTCCGAGCCGTGATTGGCTGCGTTTTGTAAAAACCACGCAGGCAAAGTCTAAAATCAAGGCGTTTTTCAAAAAAGAGCTGAAAGAGGACAATATCAAGCGCGGCAAGGAAATGATGGAGAAAGAGGCGAAAAACCGCGGTTATGTTTTGGGTAACCTCATGGTTCAAAAGTGGCTGGATATAATCATGCAGCGCTATTCTATTTCCTCGGTCGAAGATCTTTACGCCTCGGTCGGTTACGGTGGCTTTACAGTCAATCAGATTCTATCTAAGCTTATCGACTTTTATAAAAAAGAGGAGAGAGCCAAAGCTCCCGTTAAGGTCAATAATCAAGCTCGTTCGTCATCAGCCGGCAGTGTTATCGTAAAAGGACACGACGATTTGCTTGTGAGAATTTCAAAGTGCTGCAATCCTGTTCCCGGCGACGAAATCGTTGGATTTATTTCGCGAGGCAGAGGTGTGGCGATTCATTGCAAGACTTGCCCTAACTTAAAGAATATCGAGGATTTCAGGCTTATTGAGGCGCATTGGGCGGACGTTGCGTCTGCGCCGTTCTCTGTGGCTATGAAGGTCGAAGCCAAAAACTCCAGCGGGCTTTTGGCACAGGTCACAATGATAATCAGCGAAATGAAGCTCGCCATAAACAACCTTAACGCGCGTGTCGACAAGGCAGACAACGCTATAATTACGTTTTCGGTTATAGTTGCGAATATCGGCGAGTTTAATACTCTGCAAAATAAGATTTCGGCGCTTCCCAATGTGGAAAAAGCCCATAGAATTTAATGCTTGAATTCATTACCGACAGACAGGATATTTTAAGCGAGCTTTTGGACGAAGTAAAGCTCTTTTTTCCGTACCCCGAGGAATGTGATATAGTGGCGGCACATTGTTGCGAAAGCAAAATGACCGAAAGCGGTTATGTTTTGACCAACACAGTTACTGTTGACGGCCGAAACTACAAATACGAAACGGAAATACGCAAAGGTCTTGGCGAACGGGATTTTAAACGGCTTTTTAAGCGTGCGTGTAAAATTGCCGTTTACCGTGCGTTTTCGGATCATACGGGTATAAAACCGCCGTGGGGAAGTTTGACCGGAATCAGACCGAGTAAGCTTGTTTACGATATGCTTAATGAGGGTGTTCCTTTTGAAAATTGCGCCGAGGAGCTTACGCGGAGATTTGAGGTCGGCAGAGAAAAATCGCGTCTTATATGCGATATAGTTAAAAATCAGCGCGGAGTTTATATCGATGACAGACGGCTTTTTAACCTGTATATCCATATTCCGTTTTGCACGAGTAAATGCAGATACTGCTCGTTTGCGACCGAGCTTGTGAGCCGCTCGGGCGACGTAATTGATAAATACGTAGAAGCGCTTAAAACCGAGATAGATGATGCGCTCGAGGTTATAGGAAAATACGGAGAGCTGCATACGGTCTACGTGGGCGGGGGAACTCCTACCGCGCTCGACGCTCAAAACCTGTATAAGCTGCTGTCTGTTTTGTCCGGATTAGATAAGGAATTTACCGTAGAGGCGGGGCGACCGGATACGATTACAGCGGAAAAGCTGGACGCAATAAAACAGGTAGGCGCTACAAGAATTTGCGTCAATCCTCAAACGCTAAACGATAAGACGCTTGAGCTGATCGGGCGCAGTCACACTTCGGCTGAGTTTTTCGATAAGTACGAGCTTGCCAAAAGCTACGGGTTTGATGTAAACGTGGATTTAATAGCCGGGCTTAACGGTGAAAATCTTGACGATTTCGTGCGGTCTGTGGATGGAATAAGAGCGCTCGATCCCGAAAATATTACCGTTCATACACTGTCGCGTAAGAACGGGTCTGAGCTGAAACAACAAGGGCAGTATTTTAACAGTGACATAATCAAAATGACCGAGTATGCGCAAAATACGCTGACGAAAAGCGGTTACATTCCTTATTATCTGTATCGGCAGAAAAGCATGCTCGAAAATTTGGAAAACGTCGGGTATTGTAAGCCCGGCAAGCAGTGCAAAAATAACGTTACGACAATGGAGGACTGCATGTCGGTCATCGCTTGCGGCGCGGGTGCAATCACGAAAGCCGTAGGTGGAAGCGAAAAACGCATTGCACGTTTTGCCGGGATACGCGACGTAAGGTTGTATCTGGACAGATTTGACGAAAAAATCGAAGAGAAGAGAAAATTCTGTCAAAAACAGTTTACAAATCCGCAGTAAAGTGCTATACTTAAACAGTACCTCGTTCCACAGGTTGGGGAATCTCCGTCCCCGTACTTAGGTTCGAGGCGAATAATTTATATCACGGAGGTAAAACTATGGACAAGGAGACTAAGGCGAAGATTATCGCCGAGTACGCAACGCATGAGGGTGACACGGGTAGCCCCGAGGTTCAGATCGCACTTTTGACGTACCGTATCAACCATTTGACAGAGCACTTGAAAGAGCACGCGAAGGATTTCCATTCTCGCCGCGGCTTGCTTCAGATGGTAGGTTCGAGAAGAAGCCTTTTGAACTATCTTAAGGATCTCGACATCGAAAGATACCGTCAGCTCATTGCAAAACTTGATTTGAGAAAGTAATCAAAGAAATTCAAGGGCGTAATCAACTTATGCCCTTAATTTTTTGCCGTCCGCGAGAGACGCGGTTTCGGCTTGGGAGGTTTAATTTATATGGTAGAAGCAAAGATTT
>CAZBTB010000146.1:0-4502 GCA_964494605.1 uncultured Lachnospiraceae bacterium | reverse complement strand
GAGGCAGTTATGAAAGGCGCTGAGCCGGAGATCAACGATACGACAACATACGATAACAATGTGATCGTAGTTCCGTCTTATCTGTGTACACCGATCGCAGTTGACAAAGAGAACCTCCAGGAGGTTGTCGTCGATGACGCAGAGTATTATACGGCGGCAGATTTAGGGCTTTGATTTAAAGAATAGAAATCTTAAGTTTAGGGAAAAGGCGGCGGCGGAAGCGAAACGGTCTCGACTGCTTACGATAAGGTTACTTCTTCGCCCGATTACGCCGAAGTGTCGCTTGACGGCTACACGACGTATTATTTCGATTCGAATTCGGGCAACGACAATAGCGAGGGACTGGGCGACGACGCGCCAAAAAAGACTCTCGGCGCGGCGGTAAATATTATCAAGTCGGTAAAAGCCGATTCTCCCACGCGCGTGCTGTTCAAGGCAGGCTCGGAGTACAGCGGTCCGTTTACCGTTTCGGGATTTAAGGCGGCGGACGAAACCCCGCTTATTATCGGCGTTTACGGCGAAACCGAGGACGAAAAATACGTCAAAATCAGCGGCGGAGTAAGCGCGGTAGAGGTTGTCGGCTCCAACGTTCGCGTGAGCGGAATAGAGGCGACCTCGCCAAACGGCAGCCGCGGCTTTTACGTACATACTGCCGAAAAGGGCGCAATGAAAAACGTGGTGCTGACGGGCAATTATATTCACGACGTCAATTTCAAATGGGCGGAAGAAAAATCTCCCGAGGAAACGGATCCGTCGAAAGTCAACGTATCCAAGGTTTGCGCCAATGCCGATTACACCTACAGCAAGGGCGGAATCTTCTTTACGGCAGCTACCGAGACGTATATCGGCGAAAGCTGGTTTGAAAACGTTTGGGTGGAAAACAACCTTGTCGAGCGCACGAGCCGAGTAGGTATGTTCGTCGATTCTCAGTGGGCGCATCGTCCCGGTCACGATTGGGGCAGAAACCACTATTACGACGACGATACGAACTGGTTCTGCCATAAGAATTTCAACGTTAGAGGCAACGATTTCCGCTATACGGGCGGCGACGGCATGGTCTTATTAGCTACCGACGGCGGCTATATCGAAAACAACACCTGTTTCCACGCTCAATACCTCGGACGCTCGGGCTACTACAATGCGGGTATTTGGGTGCATTCCTGCAAAAATATAGTGTTCCAAAACAACGAGGCTGCGTATACGTTCTTGCGTAACGGCGCGGGCGACGGGCAGGGCTTCGATATCGACATCGGAAACGAAAACATTCTGTTCCAGTACAATTACAGTCACCACAACGAGGGCGGCGGAATTTTATTGTGTAACCTTGCCACAAACGAGGTTCAGTACGATAAAAACGGCGATATGGTGCTTGACGAGGACGGACTGCCCATAACGAAAACGCTGGCGTCTTTGTGGGACAAAGTAACCGTTCGCAACAACGTTTTTGCGCACAACGCAGGCTCTACCGTCAGAATGGGCGGCGCGGTTGACGGAATCGACTTTGTAAACAACACGGTTATTCAGTCGAGCACAAAGCGCATGAATATTGTAAGCAGCGGTCCTTTCGGTCCTACGAGCACTCCCGGCAAGAATTGGAGAATCATGAACAACATTTTCGTGCTTAAGTCGGAGGCTACGGTCGGTTTCGATATTTCCTTCGGCAGCGGTGTCGAAATGAGCAACAACGTATTTTTCGGTTACGAAGAAAAGTTCGTGACGGAAATTGCGGTCAACAAGGATTATCTTACCGTCGACCCGGGGCTGGGCGACTGCGTAGCCGAAAACGGCTTGGACGGCATGAAAGCGTTTATTCCTACCAACGGCGACTTGATGAGTGCGGGCGTACTCTTAAAGAATATGTCGGAAGTAGATTATTCGGGCAATTCCGCGAAGGACGTAAATTACGTCGGCGCGTTTTGTAAAGCAAAATAAAAAACGGAGGGAAAAATGAAAAACAAATTGTTAAGAATGATTGGCGCAATAGTACTTGCGCTGACGGTCGCGCTTGCCGCTACGGCTTGCGCGCCCAAGGATGCGGAGCCTACGTTCGAGCTTAAAGACTCGACCGTGTGGCTTGATCGCTACGGCGAGCAGACGGTGGAGCTAACCTCGGGCGATTTGTCCGCGATAACGTTTACGTCGGCAGACGAAACGATTGCAACCGTGACTGCGGGCGGATTGATCGTGGCTACAGGCAAGGGCGAAACGACGGTTACGGCAACTAGCGGAAACTACTCGGTAGAGATCGACGTCAAGGTTCGCGACAGCGGCGCAAAACCAATAATAAAGATAGCGGACAACGCTACGGCGTATATCGGCATAGAGAGCGATATTCCCGCGAGCATTATGTACAACGGCGAAGCCGTGAATTTCGACGGCACGTTTACCGCGTCGGTTGACGATACCGAAATCGCGGAAGTAGTTAACGGCAAACTCAAGGGTAAAAAAGAAGGCACAACCGACTTTACGGTCGGCGCGCAGTATAAGGGCTTGTCCCTTACGAAAAAGGGCGAGCTCACCGTAAGACAAAGCTCGTTCGTAAACCTCGAAGCGGAGACGGCGGACGTCTATAAAGCCAAAGGCTCCAAGCTCGAAAGCTATGAAATCGATGCAAGCGTAATTTATCACGGCGCGGCAGTCGAAAACCCGAGCTTAAAGTACGAGATTACGAGCGGTAATGCGTTTATCTCGCTCGATGGCAATAAGATCACCGCAGTGGAAGAGGGAGCGGCTACCGTAAGAGTAACCTACGCCGCGGATACGAGCATTTTCGCCGATTTATCCGTTATCGTTCACCCCAATTATATCGAAGATCATTTCAATCCCAATCTTCTGTTCGACACTCAGTTCGGACCTTATACGGGCGACGAAGAAATCGGCGGCAGAAAAGAGGGCTTGTACCGATTCAACGTCGGCACGCTGTCTGTTGACGACAAGGGGTGGACTAACTACTGGGATCACAGAGTAGAGGCAAACAGCAACGGCGAGAGTATTGTCGAAATGTACCGCAAGGGTTACCGCTACTTTGCGTACGACCTGTATTATACGTCAGATAAAGCGATTTACCTCGGTCAGGATAAGGCGAATCCGCAGTCTATGGCATTAAACGAAGTCTTTTCGAACGATTTCTTTATGATCATAGAAAACGGTAAGATAACCAACCGCCCCGTTAAAAACCGTTGGATTACCGTAGCTTTCGATCTTTACGCTTACGTCATCAACTATCCGAGTATGTTGTCCGGATTCTTCTTCACGTGCGAAGACGAAGTAAACGATTGCTATCTCACCAACGTTCGCTATTATCTCGACGACACGTTTATTACGGATAAGAACGAAACTGTTTTCGAGCAAAAAGACGGATACGTTCAGGCAAGCTTAAATGAGTTTGTTATTCAAAACCAGATTGACGACAGCCACTATCAGCCGTATGACGGCACGGTAGGCGGCGCGGACGACACGTACGTTTACACGGGCAGAACAAACAGCGCGTGGAATAACGCGCTCATCGTCAAATCGTCTATGGGAAGCAGCTACGCCGCAGGTATCGGCGGACTTAAAGAGCACGGCAATCTGTTTGCGTTTGATTTGTATATCGAAACATTCGATACCGCATCCAATCTGTACTTTGTATTGAATCACACCAATCAGACCTTCAGTCCGAGACTTTCTCAGACCAACGTTACGACATGCGATTGGTTATACGTAATTCAGGGCGAAAATCAGCGCTATACGTTTGAAAAAGACGTTTGGCAGACGGTAGTAATCGACTTCGGCAACAACATCGATACGACCGCTTGGCGCGCGTCGTTGATGTTCGGTGCGTCCGGATCGACCGACGTAATGTATATCAGAAATATCCGCTACTACGAAGACGATAGCTTTATTCCCGACTCGTTTACGGGCAAACAGCCGCCTAGGGACGTTGCCACGAAAACGGAAGGCGCAACCGTCGAAATAGTCGAAGAGGGCGAGTTCGAGGGAATGACCAAATACGTAAACAATGCGAAAGGAACGGATTGGGATAATTACGTTGTGTTTACCGAAGTGACCGGTACGGAGCTTAAGCCGCATAACGCTTTCTTCGGCGAAGGCTATAAATACGTTGTATTCGATACCTATCTCGAAAACAGCGTAAGCTCGGTTCAGCTTCAGGCATATGTAACAAGTACATCCTATTTTGCGAACGTTTCGCTTAACTCGACCGCTTACTCGAGTAAGTACTATTTCTACGACCGCGACACGAAAGAAGCGGTGTTCAACTTAAAGAGCGGTACTTGGTACACGGTATACATTCCCGTCGAATATACGTCCGCAACGCTCAACCGTAATTGGAGCAGCGTGTACTTCATGGTCAGCGGGCCGAATGACGACAACAATCCCGCCACCGCTTATATCGATAACGTCAAGTTCGAAAATACCAATCCGTACGACGTCGGCGAATTATTCACCGCACACAGCGCGGTCACGCTTTCGGCGGTAACGAGCGGAGAGCACGCGGGCGA
>CAZBTB010000145.1:0-4563 GCA_964494605.1 uncultured Lachnospiraceae bacterium | reverse complement strand
CGAACAGATTGGCTTGGTTGATAAAGAGGTTGGAAAGTCCTATAACAAGGAAGGTTTCGAGCGTCGGATAGATCAGCGGCAAGGTTATCTTAAAGAACTCCCGCACCGCTCCGCAGCCTTCTAGGCGCGCGGATTCAACCAGCGAATCGGGGATTCGGCTCATGGCGTTACTGTACATCAGAACGCCCGAACCGTAACCCACGAAGAAGTGGTAAAACAGCACTACGGCAAACGTTTGGCTTGGTCTACCCGACAGCCAGCCCTCTCCGCCGAAATAAATGGGCACGAAGTCGACGATACGCGAATAGATAAGCACCATTACGACAGCGGGCAGGAAGGACGGAAGCATCAGAAACAGCCTGAAAAATCCCGAGCCGCGGTATTTTTTGTAGATGTAGAAGGAAAATACCAGCGCACCTGCCGTGCCGAAAAACAGCGATAACAGATATACCCAGAGCGAATTTAAGAATCTGCCGCTCATCAGCGTATCGTGGAAAATTTCGTTAATAAACGTTCCGAAATTCCGAAACCCGACCCAACTGATCGAATACGCACCCGTATTGTTGTCGTAACCTATGTTCTGGAACGCGAGCAAGAACGAGTTGATATTGACCACGACGTACATGATAATAAACTGCAACAGCGGCAACGCCAGAATCGTCCAATAAAATATCAGCTCCTTTACCCTGCGCTGCTTAAAACCACGCCGTTTTTTCGTCGGTTCGGTATTAAGTTGTAAAGCGTTATCGTTCAAAACAGTTCTCCGTTAAGTTATTTAGTCAATTCGTCAAACAATTCCGATACCTTGAGATTGGGATAATCTTTGAAGAAAACAAAGGGATTGGGACCGTATTTGGTGTTCCAGAAATAATCGGCGTAATACTGACTGTAGTTGTTTACGAAATACGAGCTGCTCGTGTAGGTGTAAACTATGTCGATATTGGGATTCTCTCTGAACTCGGCAATCTGCGTAGCAAAGTAAGAAAGATTTTTCTTCTTTGCCTCGGGTATCGTGTAATCGAGCGGCTTAAGCGTACCGGTATCTACGGTAAAGTTCTGAAGCTCATCGTCCGTGTAGCAGAACTGTAAGAATTTCTTTGCAACTTCGAGCTTTGCGCCCGTAGTTGCGCTGCCTATAAAGGTAAGCGAATGGTTGCAGTTCGTCGCAAGCGTGCGCTTGTGCTCGTCGACCTGTGCCTGATTGTACTTGGGGAAAGGCATCCAGCCGAAATGACGCATCATTCTCGAGCCGCCTGGAGTCTGTTTCGCACCCTCGATATATTTGTCGCACTCCGAGAACGAACCCTTGTCGGCAGCCTCGTTCTCCCACCAGTTACCGCCCATCATAAACGCAATGGGGTTGTCGGTAGCCACACGGCTGAGTAAGTAGTTAAGCTGAGTATCGGTATGCCCCTCGGACTTGATAACTCTGTAGTAACCGGGCTTGCTCATCATGCGCTTTGCAAAATCAAGCGCTACGAATCTGCCCGCCTGACGTTTGAGCAGATTGTACTTCTCCGCATCGCTGCGTCCGCCCTCGTCGAGATCGACCTCGCCCATCATATTACTGTAATCGCCGTAATTGCTTTCCGACATCGAATTGATAAGCGTTTTGACGGTGCCCGAATTGTTAAAGTACGCCTCTACTCCCTCTCTGCCCGTATAATCGCCGTAAAGGTCGAACAGCGAAAGCGTTGCTCCCTGCGGAACCTGACCGCAGTAAGTAAAGGGCGTTACGCCTACGCTAACCATATAATCGCAAAGCGCGAAGAACTCGTCGAACGTTGCGGGAAGTCCGTCGTCGTACGTGTTCGGAAGTCCGTCGGGACCGTTTGCTTTCGTTTTAGCCCTGTCGGCTGCGGTAGCCCATTCTCCGCCTTTTATGCGCGAGCCGTCCGTCGCCAGCCAGAATCCGAATTGATCGAACAGGTCGACGTCGTAAACCATTCCGCGCAGAGCCTCGTAGTGCGGCAAGCCGTAATACTTGACGTTGTCGCCGCTGCCGATTCCGAAAAATCCCGCAAGATCCTCGCTTTGACTCGACAGCTTATCCGCAATCGAACGCTCCTCGCCGTACGCAGTCAGCGTTTCGGTAACGATATCGGTAATATCCGCAGCCTTGCCGCCCGCAACTACGTCGCGGTAGAACGTCGACTCGGTAAAGTAAACGTCATAGTTTGTCGTGCCGGACAGCAGCGTCGTACCGTACATGGTCATGTCCGAACGCGTATTGACCTGTACACCCTTTTTGCCCGGCTCGAACTCTACGTCCTTATACTTCTCCTCAAAGCGCTCAATGGAGTGGTTAAGCCACTCTACGCCGAAACCGCCGCCGTAGTTACCCACGGTAATATTGGTTTTTGACGAGTCCTCTTCGCGTCCGGGGTTAACCTGCTCACGCGGATTGCAGCCTACGACCGCAACCGTCATAATAACAGCCGCGAGAACGCAAACAACAGACCTGAAAAATCTCTTCATAATATTTTCTCCTTAATATAGTTTGTTAGATTACGCGATAAACTCGATATCGTCTATGTAAATTGTAGGCGTTTTGCTTTCCGACGCATTTATATCGAATTCCGTCAAAGTACCTAATGCGCGCGAAGCGGTAAATGTATTGGTAACCTCATTCCAACCGGCAGTAACCTGGGCCTTCCAACGAACTACGCCTGCGGTCGCGAACACTAAGTAGAACTCAATCTCTGCGTCTATAGTCGAATAGCACTGAAAACGAATACCGCCAAACGAGTCGTCGCCCAACTCAATATTCATACCTTTCCAGCCGACCCAATCGGTTGCGGGGTCACTCATATAGAGCGACCAATTGCCCGACTTGCTGAATTGGGAAGAAAATCCCGACGGTTGAGCATTATATTTTATTCCGTTTCCGTTATGAGTCCCGTCGGAGTTTATCTCGAAATCGACTATTTTCGAACCTGCGGCACGTGCGTAGAATTTCGTAACGGTATCTTCCGCACCGTCAGCCGAATACTTAAGCTCGTAGTTGCCCGCTTCGGTCGGAGTAAATGCGTTTCCGCTTAACGTCGTCCAAGCTGTTGTTCCTTCTTTACGGTAGCTTATCGAGTAAGCGGTAAGCGGTGTGCCGTTAAGTTTAGGCGCGGAAAGCGTAGTTGCGGTATTAACGTCGCCCGCCGAAACAGCATCGCCGAGGTCGAGTGCCCTTATAAACTCAAAGTCGTCGATATAGATAAAGTAATGGAACCCTACGGTTGCTCCGCCGAACGTCATTCCCGTCAAGATCGGATTTTCCTGCAAGTCACTCGGTAAATCTATAACGTACTCATTCCATTCATTTGCAGTAATGCCGAACGTACCCGCAAGTATCTCTCTGCCGTTTTTCACGCTTTCGCTCTTGAATATGAAATAAACCTTTAACGTGACGTCCACTTCGGCATAAAGGTAGAAGCGAACCTTTTGGAATGTACCACTGATTTGCGCGCAATTCATGTTCTTAAAGCCGCACCAATCGGTAGTATGCGCGTAATTACGAAGCGAGTATTTTCCGCTATGAGCAAAGCTCGTTGCAAATAACGGATTAAGAGTATCTCCGCCGCTTGGCGCAGCTGCCGAATACGGTTCGCCGTTACCGCGGAATTCTCCGTCCGTCTCAAGCTCGAAGTCTATTATTTTAGAACCTTTTTCGCGGATATAGAGCTCTTTTTCGACGGTTGCGGTCTGAGGAACGCTGTCGTCGGTTTCGCCGATAAGCGAGTACTTAACGTCGTAGTAACCCGTTTCCGTAAAGATTGCTTTCTTTGTCGTAGCCGCCGTCCAATCGGAAGCGCCCTGCTTGCGGTAGCTTACCGTCCATTCGGTTACCGTACCTGCAACAAACGTAGGAGTTGCAAACGTCATTTCGGTTTCGGTTTCGCCCGCATATACGTAATCATTTACGCGGCCCTCGCCCGTAACAGAGCTTGACGGTACAAACTCGATATCGTCGATGTAACTGATAACGTTGACCGTTCCGCCGATATCGAAGCGATATATTTTGGGATCTTTGCGGTGATTGTCGCTCAAGTCGATAGTAAGCTGAGTCCACTGTCCTGCGGGGATCGTCGTACTGCCCGTTTCGTCATAAGACCAAACACCGTTTATCGCAAATTCGAAATTGGCAGTGAGCTGACTTTCCGCATATACCCAGAAAGTAATCTGTGCATAGTTACCCGTCAGCGTGAACAGAGGTTTGGCGGTCGATATATTGCCGCCCCAAATTCCCGGCCAATTACTATGGTTAGTGACTTTAAGCGAATATTTGCCGCTGTGAACATGCTCGGCAGAGGGTACTAAATGATACGGTGCGACTAATTTTTGCTCGCCGTAGGTGTCGTCGAAGTAGTGGTTGCCGTTTTCGTCAAGCTCGAAGTCGATGTGATTTTCGGTTCCCTCTTCTCTTACGTAGAACTCCACGTCGAGCGAGCCTTTTAAGCTGACCGCGCCTTCGACGTTCGCCTCGTAGCGGAGCGTGTAATAGCCTGCCTCTTCGGGCGTGAACTGCGTTTTATCGCTTAGCGTCGTAAACTCGTCCGCGCCGTCCTTCCT
>CAZBTB010000144.1:0-4592 GCA_964494605.1 uncultured Lachnospiraceae bacterium | reverse complement strand
CGAGCGCCGCATTTATCTTCTTCAATACATTGGGCAAAAACGCAGACTGTGCGCCCTGTTTGGTAAGACTCCCCACCTCTTCGTTGTCAAAGCACGCGCAAACGGCGACACCCGACGGCTCACAGTCACAAACCGCCTGTACGGAAGAATACACGCTCGTAAGATTATCGATCCTCGGCGCAACCAGATATTTCTTTTCCGCTCCCGACACAAAGGGTTCGACGTCGCAAGCGACAAACAAATCCGCATCGACAATTTCTTCGTCGGTGAGCGTAGAATACAAATCGTCGACTTCGCCCAAAAGCGGCAGCATATCGGTCTGAACGTTTAGCGCAAGCCCGTCGTTCGTCTCGGGCGCGTGGTGAATGCACAGCCCGGGAATATTGACGTTATAATCGCTTTGTACAAGCTTGGACACAAGCCTGCCGTCCGCCTTAACCAAAACACGCCCTGCGATTTTCAGAGGCACGTTCATCATGCTGTACAATAATCCGCCGCCGTATTTTTCGACGTTAATCCTTTTTCCCTCGGGACTGTCGATAAGCACGTTGCCTTTGACCTTCAACGACGGCGAATCGGTGTGGCTTTCCGCTATATGAAAAGCATAATCGGTCAAAGAACCGACCTTAAATGCAATAACGCAACTGCCGTTTTTAACGCAATAGTACTTTCCGCCCCGCTCTAAATTCCAAGGCTCGCCCTCATAAAGTCCGGTAAATCCGTTTTCCTTCAGTTCCTTCTCGCAGTTCGCCACCGTATGGTAAGCAGACAGCGAGGTCTTTAACAATTCAGTCAAATTCATAACCTTACCTCTTATCTATATTTTACCATACCTTAGCCGAAAACGCAATTATTCTTACGGCAAATACTTATTTATCACTTAAAGGTTTTTTACATGCTTTCACTTCTTGCCGCCTTTCCTTTTACTGTCTTCGGCTGCAAACTTTTCCCTTATATCATTCAGCACTCTATCCGTATCGGACTCCACCCTCAATAAAACCAGCAAAAGCGTTAATCCGCCTAACGCGCTTTTTCCGTGCTCGAGATCCACGTAAGACCTCACGTCCATTTCCAAACGCACAGCCATCTCAAGCTGTGTCAACCCAAGGCGTTTTCTTTCCTCTTTTAATTCTTTACTCCAATACTCTTTAAGTATCTCTGTGTATTTAGTCCTCATTGCCGTACTTCTTTATATGTAAATTTTTACATATTTTACCACATATTTTATATATGTTCAATGAGGTATACCTCAGAATTCTGCACTTTTTTAATATTTATTTTTGATTGCTCGATATGAAAATTACTCCGTATGGGACTGCGTGCTCCGATGACCAACTTATTCTCGCAACAAACCCTTCGATTGAAAAAATTCCTTGATCTTTTGTCCGTCGCTCAAACCTTTTTCGTATAGCATGTTAAGCGCTTCTTTGCTCTTATGAAGCGTATCGACACCGCAAGTGTCATCGGGCGAAATTATAAGCAATTTGCCCATCTTTGCATATTCCTGAGCTAACGCCACACCCTCATTATAATGTTGGGCACGCAATCGCAACTGCTCCGCCGCTTTAGGATACTTCTTTTGAATCCGCTTTGCGATTTTGATGTCGCTTCCCGATTCGCGCAGCTTATCCGCAGGCTTGGTTAAAATGAGTACCACGTAATCACAACCCAGTTCAAAAGCCTTTTTAACGGGCACGGGATCACCGAGCGCACCGTCATAATACGCTCTTCCGTTTATTATATAAGGTTTGCACACAAACGGAATGGACGACGACGCCTTAAACGGCTCGTAACTGTCCTGACCTAAATCACTCTTATCGAAATATGCCGCCTCGCCTGTTTCGGCATCGGTCGCAATAATAACAAACTCTGTGGGATTATCGCGTAAAGAGAGATAGTCAAGCGGATTCTCTCCGTCGTGATTGCTCAACGTCCCGAAAACATATTCCATATCTATATACGATTTTTTGAAAATAAAATTCCGCAAGCTCGCATATTGTTTCCGAAACGCATATTCGGTATAAAACGTGTAGTTCCGTCCTCTCTGCCTCGAAAGAAACGACGCCATATTCGCACTGCCCGCCGATATGGCAAGCGCCGTATCGAACTCGATTGCATTGTCTTGGCAATAATCCAAAACACCCGTTGCATAAATACCGCGGAACCCTCCGCCTACGTCAATTACACCTACTTTCATAGTACCTCTATATTATCTTTTCTATCCGATAATGTCTTTGCCCACTGTTGAAACGGCGCCTATATGCACGTTTTTAAGTCCGCCTTCACGCATAACCTTTACAACAGGAGCGGCAGTGTTTAAGTTTACAATATCGGATAAAACCGAATTTTCCAAATACCCCTCGACGACCACAGGGTAGTCGCAGTCGGATATTATCTCCGATGCGCAGATACGGGTAATGCTACCGGGAAGATTGCGACCGTACTCGCCGTCCGGCTCGCCGATCAATAAGGCGGTACGGGATCTGAAACCCTCGGGCGAGGTATCTACCACGTTACTCACCGTAACGTTATATATTTTCGTCTCGGCGGCCAATAGTCTCACAAGCGCGCATCCGCCCCTAGGATAACCCAACACGTTACGGATAATAACGTTGTAAATATCGGTACAACGCTTATTCCAATCGTTATGCATTACATGAGTGGAATTCAACGTTCCGGAGAGACGCAACTCCTTATCGCGGTTGGCAATAGCCGTAAGCGCGATTATATCGTCGCCCGTAGTCCCCGTGATATCGGAAATTATAATGTCATGACAGCCGTTTCTAAGATCGATGCCGTCCTGATTTTCGCAGTTCTGCACCAGCCCGTCGATTTCCCGCACCGTGCAGGCTTCGAACTCAATGCGTTCTATACGGCAGTCCGAGCAATCCTCCAGCGATATAGCCCAACCGTGCGGCTCGGTAATCTTAATTCCGCTTATCGAACAATGATGGGCACTTGCGAAAAGTATTCCGATATTGCGCCAGTCGCCGTGCTGCGACTCGCCTTCTTTGCCTGCGTCCGTGCCGTACGTGTGTCCGTGAACGTCGAAGAAATTCAGTTTTTCGGGAGAGCGGCGCTCCTCGGGCACCCAATCCGCAATAGTGCAGATGTCCTCAAAACGCTTCGGCGCCGGGCGTTTGAGTATTTTTGTCGAGTCGCCCGTAGAACGCGGATGATCCGCACCCTCCAGCACGCAATGACCTATGCCGCGGATATGTACGTTTTTTATGGGTTTTATATCGGTTATTCCGATACCGCAGTTGGCGGTCCTGAAAAAATTATCCCTGCATTTGTCCGAAAGCTTGATTTTGCAGTTCGACAATATTACCGTCGTATTCTCGGGCAACAAAATCGCCCTGTCGATAAGCCAATAGTCACGCTCCGGCTCGATAGCCGAATGCCGAGCGGGAATAAAAACTATTCGGTCACCCTTGTTTCCGATAGCGCTTTCAATGATATCGCTGTCGGTCTTTCCCGAAAAATCGTTTGCGTTACAGTACATATATTGTTCCTCCGAAATGAGTATAATGTTGCGCGCATACCGCGCCGATATCTTAAAGTATATGCGCCGTCTCCCGAAAAGTCAAATATTTATATAAATCTTTCGGATTTCGAAAATTTTTCGTAAATGAGATTTTTGTCTGCCTACAAAATCGAAAATCTTTTCAAGAAATCAACTTGTTCTTATTGTTTTAAAGCAAAAACGCCAGTTTCTCACCAAGCTTAGTATAATCGTCGATAACCGTATAGTTCAGTCCGCCGAGCTTGACGTGTTCGTCGTTTCCGCCTTCGCCGAAATCATCGCCGACATACATAACCTCGCTTTTGTCTATATTATGTTCCGTCATATAGCGAGTAAGCGCATTGTATTTGTTGAATTGTTTTTTTACGATATCAAAGGACGACGAACCGCCTATAAAGACGTTGTAATCGGCAAACAGGTCTTTTACAAACGGATACATAACCGCTCTTTTCTTTCTGTCGGGATCGAAGGCAACCTTGTCGGCAATATCCGCATCTTTTCCAAGCAAAGGAAAAGTTACTGCGCCGGTGTCGTGGAATTCCACATTTTCGCCCTTATAATCGGTATAACCGTATTTTTCGCGCACTGAATTTACGGCATTTATAAAATATTCCTTATCCACCGAGTAAAATTCACTCTTAATGATTTTCGGAACCCCGTTTTCGATTACCGATTCCTGCATACCGTAATATCCTATTATATCTATAGGAAAACAGTTCATCTGCATGAAAATACGTTCGCACCCGCCGGCGCCTACCATCAAAAGCTTATACTTTTTATCAAGCGCTTCCAAAACTTTTCGGTTCGTTTCACCCAATTTACTGCGGTGCTGTGTAAGCGTACCGTCCAAATCAAAAGCAATCAGTTTATACATATCGCCCTCCAACGCAAGTATTATACTACAAAAAACCAATTAAGTCAAAGCGATTGTATAAATTTGACGTCATAATTTATCGGTGGAGATTCCTCCGCTACGCGTTCGGAATGACATTTTAGTGCATGGCAACCATTTGTCATTGCGTCAATGCCGAGCAAAAATGCTTGCTTGCAAGGGCATTTTTGCGAC
>CAZBTB010000143.1:0-4613 GCA_964494605.1 uncultured Lachnospiraceae bacterium | reverse complement strand
GACGACATCGGCGTTCGCCCGCAGCTGAGACGTCTTAAGTGCGGCGTAACGTTGGCGATTTACGGGCGACCCGGGATTTACGTGAGAGCAACCTCCGATCCTGCGGGTTTAAAGTGGGATAAACCCGTCGAAATCATGACGCCCGACGACAGAAGTTATCTGATGAACGAACGCCCCGAGCGCCCCAATTTTCATCAATGGGCAGGCAGCTGCTGCAATATGACGGCGGCGGTGCTATCCGACAACAAAATAGTAATCGCATACTCGGATTTCTACGTTCCGGATTGTCGCGGCGTCAAGCGCAAAACTTGTTTGTCGCAGGTGATCGAAGTCGTCGACGAAAAAGATTAAATTTCATATTTGCATAACAGTTGAATAATGTTGACAAAGAAATCTCCTTACGATATAATTAAAAAATCGTAAGGAGATTTAATATGGAAAACGTGTATGAGAGGCTAATCGGAATCGAAAACAAGCTCGGGCAATACAAGACTGTCCGGTCGGTAGAAATTAACGGTTTTTTATATAAAGAGGTCGGGTATAAGAGCGGACCAAAGCTGCCCGAAATCGACGAAAGCTGGGCGGTTAAGAACGGTGGGGACACGTTCGGCGGAGCGGAGGACGGACACTTCTGGCTTTATAAGGAAGTGGAAGTGCCTGCCGATTTGGTCGGTAAAGACGTCAGACTTACGTTTACTACTTCGAGGTCGGGTTGGGATGCGCTCAATCCGCAGTTTTTGGTATACATAGACGGACACCCGACGCAGGGTATCGACGTAAACCACCGCGACGTAAAGCTCGATAAGAATATAAAAAAGTTTACGTTGCACGCTTATTGCTACAACGGCATGGGAGCGGGCGACAATTTGACGGGCAAGCGCAGTATCGACGACTTTAAGATTCGGCTGTCGCTCGACGAGATAAACACGGAAGTCGAGCGGCTGATTTACGACCTTGACATTCCGCACAAGGCTATGGAAATTATCGACGAGGATACGGGCGAATACCGCGATATAGAGGAATATCTCAATACGGCGGTAAATCTTTTGGATTTCCGT
Organism: uncultured Lachnospiraceae bacterium; assembly: GCA_964494605.1. Lineage (GTDB taxonomy): Bacteria > Bacillota > Clostridia > Christensenellales > Pumilibacteraceae > UBA10677. Next base: position 3,555 of record CAZBTB010000143.1, on the reverse strand, counting down.
AGTCCTAAATCGGAAGAGTTTAACGCCTCGGTAAAAAATGCGGTCGAATATCTTGAGAAGGAATTTTACGGCAAGTACTGCAAGCTCAAGGAAGAAACCGTGGCGTGCATTGGACACACGCATATCGACGTGGCGTGGCTGTGGACGTACGCGCAGACGAAGGAAAAGGCTCAGCGCAGTTTTGCAACCGTGTTAAAGCTTATGGACGAGTACCCCGAGTACAAGTTCATGTCCTCGCAAGCGGTTTTGTATAAATACGTCAAGGAGGAAGAACCCGAGCTTTTTGAGCGTATTAAACAGCGCGTCAAAGAGGGACGCTGGGAAGTCGAAGGCGCGATGTTCGTCGAGGCGGACTGCAACCTCATAAGCGGCGAGAGCATGGTTCGCCAGATAGTGTTCGGCAAGCGGTTTTTTAAGGACGAGCTGAATACGGACAGTAAAATTCTGTGGCTGCCCGACGTGTTCGGCTACAGCGCGGCTATGCCTCAGATTTTACGTAAATGCGGCGTAGATACGTTCGTTACCAGCAAGATAAGCTGGAACGATCATAACAAAATGCCATACGATATTTTTTCGTGGGCGGGTATTGACGGAAGCCGGGTGTTTACGTACTTTCTGACCGCGCAGGATAAGCGCCGCGGAGAAAAACCCGTGCGCTATACTACATACGTGGGCAATACTTCTCCCGCTCAGGTTGCGGGAACTTACGAGCGGTTGCAGCAAAAGGAGCTCAGCCGCGAGGCGATTCTGACCTACGGCTTCGGCGACGGCGGAGGCGGCCCTACGCGCGAGTATATCGAACAGATCCGCAGGCTGTCTCACGGAGTCGGCTCCGTTCCCGCGACAAAGCAAAAGACTGCTACCGAGTTCCTGACGGGATTAAAAGCGCGTGCAGAGGGCGACAAGCGTTTGCCTTCGTGGCGCGGCGAGCTGTATTTAGAGTACCATAGGGGCACGTATACTTCCATTGCGCGTAATAAAAAGAACAACCGCAGGAGCGAGTTTGCGCTCCAGAAGGCGGAAATGCTGTCCGTTATGGACTGCACGTTGCTCGGTGGCGCTTATCCGGAAAAAGAGCTTAACGAGGCATGGGAAAAGGTGCTTCTCAATCAGTTCCACGACGTTATTCCGGGCTCGTCGATAAAGGAAGTTTATCAAGACAGCGATCGCCATTACGCCGAGGTCTTTGCTCTTACCGATAAAATCGAAGAGGATGTTTATTCGGATATAGCCGCAAATATAAAATCGGACGGCGGTTATGCCGTGTTCAATCCCCATTCGTTTATTTACAGCGGCGCGGTCGAAACGGACGACGGCTACGTCTACGTCGAGAATATTCCCGCAAAGGGCTACAAGGTCGTAAAAGCCGTAAAGCCCGAAAAAAACAAAGTCGGCGGTAACGTGCTTGAAAACGACTTCTTCCGCTTGGAGCTTGACGGCAAGGGCTTTATCAAGAGTCTTACCGACAAGCGCGCCGACAGGCAGGTTTTGCGCGAGGGTACGACGGGCAACCGCCTTACCGTTTACGAGGACTTGCCGCACTTGTACGACGCGTGGGAAATAAGACCGTACTATACCGATAAAAGTTGGGAAGCGGAGCTTGTTTCAAGCAAGCCGTTCGACGAGGGCGAGCGTTTCGGAACGGAAAACGTTTACGCCGTCGCAGGCTCGACGATTTCGCAAAAGATAGTTATGTACCGTCACACCGACCGAATAGACTTCGAGACCGAGGTCGATTGGCAGTCCGAGAATATGATGCTGCGTACGGCGTTCGACGTTGACGTAAACACCGACAAGGCGACTTGCGACATTCAGTTCGGTAACGTCGAGCGCAATACCCATAAAAACACGAGCTGGGATCAGGCTAAGTTCGAGGTGTGCGCGCATAAGTTCGTAGACCTGTCGGACGGCGGCTACGGCATGAGCTTACTCAACGACTGCAAGTACGGCTACGGCTTGGACGGTTCGGGCGTGTCGCTTGCGCTCCTCAGATGTTCGGCTTACCCCAACGAGTATGCCGATAAGGGCACGCATAAGTTCACTTATTCGGTGTATCCGCATTTAGGCAGCTTCTCGCAAGCAGATACTTATAAACACGCTTACGCGCTTAACGTTCCCGTCAAAGCGGTCAAGGTCGAGGCGAACGCAAAAGGCAAGCTTCCCGAAGAGTATTCGCTTTTATCGGTGTCAAAAGATAACGTTATCGTCGATACGGTCAAATGCGCCGACGACGGCGGCGGCACGGTTGTCAGACTTTTCGAAAGTAAAAATATGCGCACCGAGCTCACTGTCGAAACGGGCTTCGACTTTGGTAAAGCCGTGCTTTGCGATATGCTCGAAAACGAGTTGCAGGAGCTGAAACACGTCGGACGCAAAGTCACGCTCGGAATCAAACCTTTCGAGATCGTGACCGTAAAGTTTACAAAATAGAATCAGTGTATGATAGATTTCGATTTATATAAGATTTTTTATACCGTTGCAAAATACGGGAGCTTAAGTAAGGCGGCTCAGGAGCTTTATATTTCTCAGCCCGCGGCGTCTCAGGCGTTAAAACAGCTCGAAAAGGCGCTGGGTACGCAGTTGTTTAACCGTGTCCACCACGGAATGGAGCTGTCCGCGCAGGGCGGCGAGCTCATTTTCGACGACGTGGAAAAGGCGGTTAAGCTTCTCGGCGGAGTGGAGGCTAAGCTCGCCGCTTTGAAGCAGAACGCTTCTGGAGTTCTGAGAATAGGCGCGTCCGAAACCATTTTTCAGTACGTTCTGGCGGAGAAAATAGTGGAATATAACAAACTGTGTCCCGAAGTCAAGATAGAGCTTATTTCCGACGTCTCGCCTAAAATTATTTCGCTCATGCAAAACGACGAATGCGATATAGGCTTTCTCAACCTGCCGATAACTCCCGACCGCGGTATCGAAATCAAAAAGTCGGTGTTCTTTCTCAATGACGTATTTATTGCCGGCGAGCGTTTTAACGAGCTTAAGGGCAAGGTTTTGTCCGTAAAGGACTTGGAAAAATATCCGTTGCTTTTAATGGAAGAGCGCACCGTGTCGCGTGAGGCGGTAAATCATTACGCGGTCAGTCACGGCGCAAGCTTCGAGCCCGCCGTTGAGGTAAACAGCTGGGGCTTTATGAAACGCCTCGTCGAGAGCGGCATGGGTATCGGCTGTATTCCGCGCGAGTATACGCTGAGCGGCTTAAAAAGCGGCTCGCTGTTCGAGGTTAACGTAAGTCCCGCAATGCCCGCGCGTTCGGTAGGTATGGCGTTAAGCAAAAATGCCAATATGACGTGCGCGTTGCAGTCGTTTATCAATATGTTTAACTAGATTCCGTTAAATTAAATAACAGATTATTAAGCTATCCCCCGTCGGATTTTCCGGCGGGGGATTTATTATTGTGCGACCCCGCGGAAACTACAGGTAAAAATGTGACTTATTTGTATTGTTCCGAAATATTGAAAAGTCGGTTTTGATATGTTAAAAAAAAAATAACGGCAGGATTTTCGGAAAAAGCAGGCAAAAAATTCAAATAGCGAGTTTCGCGGGGGGGGGGTACTT
>CAZBTB010000142.1:0-4621 GCA_964494605.1 uncultured Lachnospiraceae bacterium | reverse complement strand
AAACAGCGGTATAAACAACGTAGGCGTGATTACGAAGTACAATTATCAGTCGCTTATGGAACATATCGGAAGCGGCAAGAGCTGGGATCTGTCGAGAAAGAACGGCGGACTTGTTATTTTACCCCCGTACGGACACGAAAGCTCGACGGTTTATCAGTCGAGATTCGAGGCTATTTCAAACTGTGCGTATTATTTAAGAGAAGCGACGGAAAATTACGTCGTTATGTCCGACTGCGACAACGTCTGCAATATCGATTTTTCGGACGCGCTCAACTTCCATATCGAAAAGCACGCCGACATAACCGTTATTTACCATAAAAAGGACGTAGGTGACGGCAATACCAAAATCCGCACTTCGATAGAGACGGACGAAACGGGCAGAGTCCGCAAGGTTGTGACGGGCGCGAAACATACGGGAGTAATCAACGCATATACCAATATGCTTATTATCAACCGCAAGTTTTTACTCAGCATTATCGACGGAGCGGCTGAGCTCGGGTACAAGAGCTTTTCGGGCGACGTGCTCATTCGCGGCGTAGAAGATTACAATATCTACGGCTACGAGTACACGGGCTATTTCGCAAGTATCGATTCCATGCCCAATTACTACAAGCATTCTTTGCACCTGCTTGACAAAGAAACGCGCGACGAGTTGTTCAGACCGCGCCCCATTTATACCAAGGTCCGCGACAGCGCACCGTGCAGAATCGAGGAAACAGCCAAGGTCACCAATTCCATAATAGCCGACGGCTGCGTTATAGAGGGCGAGGTGGAGAACTCCATTCTCTTCCGCGGCGCGCGTGTAGCCAAGGGTGCAAAGGTCAAAGGCTCGATACTGTTCAACAACGTCGTTGTCGAAGCGGGCAGTACCGTAAACTGCGTGATTGCCGACAAGTTCTCGCACGTTCTCGAGAACCGTACCTTAAGCGGTCACGAGACAAGACCCTATTTCTTGCCGAAGAATACTATAGTGTAATTTCCTTCCCCAAACCGAACCCGAAAACGGGTGCAGTGGCGACAGCCCTTGCTCGTTGCGGGGGTTCGGGGACACAACCGAAAGTGTCCCCGACGCGTTTTTGGCAAACTTTTGTCGCGCAAGCAAAAGTTTGAAAGTTTCATTTCGTTTGCCAAACGAAAAAAGGAGTAATGTATGGAAAAAGAAACGAAGAAGACCTCAACCGTAACGAAGAAAGCAACTGCCGAGAAACCGACCGCAAAGGCAAAAAATACTGCGACAAAGCCTGCGGCTAAAGCTAACGCCGAGAAAGCCGCAAAGCCTGCGGCTAAAAAGACAGCTACGGCAAAGCCTGCGGCTAAGAAACCCGCCGAAATAACCGAGAAAACGGCAGCGCCTAAAACCGCGAAGCCTGCGGTCAAGGAGAAAAAACACGTTCTGTTTGTGGCAAGCGAGGCATGGCCGTTTGCGGGCACGGGCGGATTGGGCGAGGTTATCGGCTCGCTTCCCAAAGCGCTCAACGATTTGGGTAACGTAGAAGCGCGGGTAATTATTCCGCTTTACGAAAATCTACCCGAAGAGTACAGACGCGAGCTGCGTTTCGTGTGTGCGATAAAAGTTCCGCTTGCCTGGCGTAATCAGTATTGCGGGCTCTTGGAGCTCGAGCACGACGGGGTAAAATTCTGGTTTGTGGATAACGAGTACTACTTTAAGCGTAGCGGACTGTACGGCTACGGCGACGACGGCGAGCGCTTCGCATTCTTCTCGCGTGCGGTTTTGGAGCTGTTACCCAACCTCGATTGGAAAGTGGATATTCTTCACTGCAACGATTGGCACACTGCGCTTGTGCCCATTTATTACAAGCTCTTTACGCAGTACCGCGAGGGACTGGGCGGAATCAAGACGATTTTCACCATTCACAATATAGAATATCAGGGGCAGTTCTCGCGCGACATTCTCGAGGATTTGTTCGGAATCCCGTTCAGAGAGTACATGTCCATCGAGCACCACGGCTGTATCAACCTTATGAAGGGTGCAATCGATTACGCCGACAGCGTGTCAACAGTCAGCAACAGCTACGCGGGCGAGATCATGAACGCCGAGTATGCGCACGGGCTCGAGCAGGTTTTACTTAGGAATGCTTATAAACTCCGCGGAATACTCAACGGCATCGATACCGATACGTACAACCCCGAAACCAACGGCTCGCTATTTAAGAACTACGACGTTAAGACTGTGGGCGAGTTTAAAAAGGATAACAAGCTCGGACTTCAGCACATGCTCGACTTACCCGTCGACGCAAGCGTTCCCATGGTAGCTATGATTACAAGGCTTGTGTCGCATAAGGGCGTCGATATAGTACGCGGAGCGTTCGACCGCATTATGCAAAGCGGCGTTCAGTTCGTCGTACTTGGTACGGGCGACCTCGATCACGAAAACTTCTTCAGACACATGCAGCACGTGTACGGCAACCGTGTGCGCGCGGTGATCGCGTTCAACAAGGATATGGCGCAAAAGATTTACGCGGCGGCGGACGTGTTCGTCATGCCTTCGCGCTCCGAGCCGTGCGGCTTGAGCCAGATGATGGCTATGCGCTACGGAACGATTCCCGTAGTACGCGCAACTGGCGGACTCAAAGACTCGGTCGAGGACTGCGGCGACGGAGACACGGGCAACGGCTTTGTGTTCGACGATTACAGTTCGGGCGCACTCTTGCACGCTGTCGACAGAGCTGTGGGACTGTTCCGCGACTATAACGACAAGTGGGTAGGATTGCGCGAGCGTGCCATGAAATGCGATTTCAGTTGGCAAAAGAGCGCAAAAGCATATAACGACTATTACGAAGAAGTTTTAAAGTAAAATAAATATATTTTCCCCTTTTGCTTCACCGGAGGACTCTAATGGAATACACTACGAATAAAATAAAAAAGCTTATTGCCGAAAAACTGGACAAATATTTCGCTTCGACGCCGGACGTTGCTTCGTCGGAGCAGATGTATAAAGCGGTGGCTTTGGTCATTCGCGACATGCTCTTGCTCAAAAAACAGCGTTTTAATCACGAGGTGAATAAGCAGGGCGCAAAACGCGTTTATTACCTGTGCATGGAATTTTTGCTCGGTCGTTCGCTTAAAAACAATCTTTACAACTTAGGACTTACCAAACAGGTTTCCGAGGCGGTCGCGTCGTTCGGCGGAAATCTCGACGAATTGTTCGAGATCGAATCGGACGCGGGGCTGGGTAACGGCGGACTGGGCAGACTTGCCGCTTGCTTTTTCGACGCACTTGCGACCGAAGAGTACGCCGCAATGGGCTTTTCCATTCGTTACGAATACGGACTGTTTAAACAAAAGATCGTTGAGAATACGCAGGTTGAGCTTCCCGACATCTGGCTGGACAGCGGCGAAGTTTGGATGATGCCGCGCTCGGATAAGAGCTTTACAGTCAAACTCGGCGGTCATATCCAAGAGGAATGGACGGACGGCAAGCTCAAGATAAACCACGTCGGCGCGAGCATTGTAGAGGCGCTTCCCTACGACGTAATGATCAGCGGCTACGACGGCAAGGGCGTAAGCGTATTAAGACTGTGGAGAGCCAGTGCGCCCACGACCTTCGATATGAAGTCGTTTACTAAGGGCGATTATTTCTCGGCAATGCGCGGCGATAACGAAGCTGAGCTTATAAGCAAGGTTCTGTATCCGTCCGACGAGCATTTCGAGGGCAAACAGCTAAGACTCTCTCAGCAGTACTTTTTAGTCAGCGCAAGCTTGCAGTCCATTATTAAGGATCACCTTAAGCATTACCCGAACTTAGACAATCTTGCGGATAAGGTTGCGATTCATATCAACGATACTCACCCCGCGCTTGCCGTTCCCGAGCTTATGAGACTGCTCCTCGACGAGTACGGCTATTCGTGGGAAAAGGCTTGGCACACAACTGTCAATACTATTGCTTACACCAACCACACGGTCATGCCCGAGGCGCTCGAAAAGTGGAGCGAGGATTTAGTCCGCATGAGACTGCCGCGCATTTATACCATCATAAAAGAAATAGACGCGCGCTTTAAGGGCGAACACAGAGGTGTCGCATTTGATAAAATCGAGCGCATGTCGGTTATCGGAAACCGTCAGGTGCGTATGGCAAACCTTGCGGTCATCGGCTCGCACAGCATTAACGGCGTGAGCGCGCTCCATAGCGATATAATAAAAGAAAGCGTCTTTAAGGACTTTTACGATATTCTGCCCGAGCGGTTTACCAACGTAACGAACGGTATAGCTCACCGCCGTTGGCTCAATCAGTCCAACCCGAGACTGGGAGGTCTTATCGATTCGCTTATAGGCGAGGGCTACAAAAAAGACGCGTCCGAGCTCATCGGGTTAAAGAAGTTCACGAAAGACAAGACTGTATTATCCGAGCTTGACAAGATCAAAAAGGCGAATAAGGTCGATTTTGCCGAGTATATCGCAAAAACTACGGGCTTTAAGCTCAATCCCGAGTCGCGTTTCGATACGCAGATCAAAAGGTTGCACGAATATAAGCGTCAGCTTCTTAACGTCCTTAAGATAATAAAGAAGTATCTCGACGTTCTCGACAATCCCAACCTTGACGTAACGCCAGAAACGTTTATTTTCGGCGCTAAGGCGGCGGGTGGCTACTATCACGCCAAGC
>CAZBTB010000141.1:0-4687 GCA_964494605.1 uncultured Lachnospiraceae bacterium | reverse complement strand
GGATTCGGCGCGGAATTATCCGTACAGCGGATATTTGGCGCAGGTCCTCGGGTATACCAACGTGGACAACGAAGGGCAAAACGGACTCGAGGGATTTTTCGACAAGTTCTTAAAAGGAGTGGACGGCATATCGCTGACTGCTACCGATAACAAGGGCATAGAGCTTGAGGGCAATACGACGAAGTACGTTCCCGCAATACCCGGGGCAACGCTCAACACTAGTATCGATATAAATATTCAGAGCTTTGCCGAAACTGCGGTGCGTGGTGCGATGACCGAGTGGAACAGCAAGAGCGCAAGCATGATTGTCATGGACGTCAATACGGGCGGTATAGCGGCAATGGCGCGCACGCCGTCGTACGATTTAAACGATATTCCGCGCGACGATATCGACATGCTTAACGCGTACAGCAAAAACACCATGATAGTGGACGTTTACGAGCCCGGTTCTACTTTTAAGATTTTTACTACCGCGGCGGCAATAGAGAGCGGGGCGGTGAGCGACGCCAACAGATTTTTCTGCCCCGGATACCGAATGGTGGACGGTCAGCGGATTAAGTGCTGGCGTTCGATAGGTCACGGTTCGCAGAATCTAGCCGAGGGAGTAAAGAACAGTTGTAACTGCGTCTTTATGGATTTGGCGATGAAAATGGGTACCGAAACGCTGTATAAAAACTTGCGCAACTTCGGTTTCGGCTCGAAAACGGGCGTGGACTTTTTCTCCGAAAGCTCGGGTCTGCTCATGAAAGAAAGCGTCGTTAAGACGGTGGACTTGGCGCGTATCGGATTCGGGCAAGCGGTGGCGGTTACGCCGCTACAGCTTATCAGCGGCGTTTCGGCTGTGGTAAACGGCGGAGTATATCACACGCCGCACTTTGTGGACAGCATTACAGACGGAATGGGGAATACCGTATACGAACATACCGACGTAAACCGCAAGGTTATAAGCGAAGCGACAAGCGAAAAAATGCGCGGTATGCTCGAAACCGTCGTAAAAGAGGGAAGCGGCAAAAAAGCGGGCGTAGACGGCTATCGGATAGGCGGCAAAACGGGAACGGCTCAAAAGTACGAAAACGGCGCAATCGCCCAGGGTAAGTACGTTTCCTCGTTTGTGGGATTTTTGCCCGCGCAAAATCCGCAGTATGCCGTACTGATGATTATCGACGAGCCTAATTCTTATGCCTATTACGGCGGCGTAATTGCGGCTCCTTATGCCGGGCAGGTGTTTAAGAAGCTTATTGATTATTTAGAACTAAAGCCTACCGAGAATATCGAGCCCAAGGAATACGTCGAAATGCCTTATCTTAGCGGCGTGGGAATCAACGAAAGCGTAAATATTCTCGACAAGCTCGGCTTGAAGTATGAGATCGCGGGCGAAGGCGAAAAGGTTGTTTCCACTTTACCCGTTGTGGGAACTCAGGTCGAAAAGGGAGATATCGTATTACTCAGAACCGATTGAATGTTATAACCGTCATATTTCACCGCCCGTTTAATATAATAAACGTAGGCGGTGATTTTATGAAAATCAGAGAACTTATCGACAATTATAAAGGTACATATGCCGAGCTCGATGTGACGGGCATAGCGTTCGATACCGACAGCGTAAAAAAAGGATGTTTGTTTTTTTGCCTGAAAGGTACAAAACACGACGGACACGATTTTATCGACGAGGCGATGAAAAGGGGCGCGGCTGCGGTAGTCACGGAGCGCGAGCTCTCCGATAAAACGCCTGCCGTAAAGGTAAAAGACACACGCAGCGCTTTAGCCGTTGCGGCAAAGCATTTTTACGGTGACGCCGCCGACAGACTGACGATTTGTGCGGTTACGGGCACCAACGGCAAAACAACTACGGCGCACATGCTCAAAAGTATTCTGGAGTATGCGGGGCATTCGGTGGGGATTATCGGCACCAACGGAATAAGCTACGGCGGTAAAGACTTACCGGGTAAGCTTACGACACCCGATCCGACCGAGCTGCACCGGATCTTTGCCGATATGGAAAAGGCGGGCGTCAAGTATGTCGTTATGGAAGCGTCGGCGCACGCGCTTGCATTAAAGAAGTTGGACGGGATAAAGTTCGAGGTTTGCGGTTTTACAAACTTTACCCGCGATCATCTTGATTTTTTCGGCGATATGGAAGGCTATAAAGCGGCTAAGAAATTACTGTTTTTGCCTGATAAAACGAATAATTCGGTAATCAATTTCGACGACCCGTCGGGTAAAGAAATGTCGCCGCAAAATAAAAATACGGTTTATTACGGCTTAAATAACCGTGCGGATATTTACGGAGCGTCGGTGTTCGTTTCGAATAACGGTTCGTCGTTTTATATTCACGATAACGGCAAGGTAACGCGTGTGCAGTTGTCTATACCCGGAAGATTTAACGTTTACAACGCGCTATGTGCCTTGAGTATGTCTAAAGCGTTGGACGTAGATATGTCGGCGGCTATTAAAGGGCTGAAGGAGCTTAAGTCGGTAGACGGGCGGTTTAATACGGCAGAAACAAAAAACGGTACGGTTATCGTGGATTTTGCGCATACCGACGACGGCTTGAAGAATATCCTAAGCTCGGCTAAAGAGTTTACCGCGGGTAAGCTTATAGCGGTGTTCGGGTGCGGAGGAAACAGAGACAAGACCAAGCGTCCGCTTATGGGAAAAGCGGCGGCGGAAATTGCCGATACGATAATCGTTACGTCCGATAATCCGCGGGACGAAGAGCCCGTTGATATAATCAACGATGCAGTCGAGGGAATAAAAGAGGTCGGATTTGTCGATTATTCGGTTGTACCCGATAGAGCCGAAGCGATAGAAAAGGCATTGACTGTTATGGAAAAAGGCGATACCGTGGTGATTGCGGGCAAGGGCGCGGAGAATTATCAGGAAATTAAGGGTGTAAAACACGAATTCAACGATATGGAACACGTTCGTCGGCTTATCGAGGAGAAGGGTTTATGATACGTTTTCTGCTTACTTTAATTATTTCGTTTGTGCTGAGCGTCGCCATCATGCCGCTCGTAATATTCTTAGCCAAGAAGCTCAAGGTTCGTCAAACTATCTTGAGCTACGTGGACAACCATGCGTCTAAGGCAGGAACGCCCACAATGGGCGGGCTTGCGTTTGTCGTGGCTTCGTCGGCTTGTGCTCTTATATTTTCGCGAGGTTCGTTTTCGCTCGCGCTAATGCTTGTGGTTTTAACGTTGGGGTTCGGTCTCATAGGCTTTATCGACGATTTTATTAAAGTGTTCTTTAAACAAAACAAGGGTTTGTCGCCGTGGCAGAAAATGGTTTTTCAGTTGCTCGTCGCTCTCATAATCGCCTTTTTCGTATACAACAGTCCGCTTGTAGGGGACAAGCTTTACATTCCGTTTATCATGCGCGAAATATCCTTGGGGTGGTTCTGCGTGCCGTTCTACGCAATTGTCTTTATCGCATTTACGAATGCGGTAAACCTGACCGACGGATTGGACGGTCTTGCCGGCAAAACTTCGGTAGCCTACACGGTGTTTTTCGCAGCTGTTATTTCGGTTATCGTTTACCGTTTCGGAATTGCGGGAGAGATAGCCGAAGAGTACGAAAATATGCTCGTATTCTGTTTTGCGCTTATCGGTGCGCTGTGCGGATTTTTACTGTTTAACTCGTATCCCGCAAAAATTTTTATGGGCGATACGGGGTCGCTGGCTCTCGGCGGAGCGCTCGCGGGACTTGCCGTCATGAGCAAGCTTTCGCTGATTGCACCCATTATAGGAATAATGTATGTAGTGAGCTGCTTATCCGACATTATTCAGGTAGCGCACTATAAGCGCACGAAAAAACGCGTTTTCTTAATGGCTCCCTTTCATCACCACTTGGAGCGCAAGGGTTGGCACGAAAATAAGATAGTTTCGTTGTATACGCTCATAACCTTTTTGGTGGGTGCGTTGACTTTGGTAATTATTCTTGCGCTTAATTAGTATTATCGGATAAGCTTCGGCATAGATATAAATGTAATCTCGTTGTTAGGAGAGGCTATGCGGATTCCGAGCGTAAGAAAAGTATTGATATTGGGCAAAGGCGTGAGCGGCAAGGGTGCGGCGGACGCTTTGTCGGCAGTCGGCATTGATTTTGTCTTATGCGACGAAACCGACTTCGACGAGGCAATCAAGGACAATTACGATTTAATAGTCGTCAGTCCCTCGGTAACGCTAAGGCACAGAGTTTTTGATATTGCCGCCGAGCGTAATATCGAGGTGATAGGCGAGGTGGAGCTTGGGTACAGACTGTGCGACAAGCCTATTGTTGCCGTAACGGGAACCAACGGTAAAACCACGACTACGGAGCTTATCGGTAAAATGCTGGGCAGTCGTTACAATGCGTGCGTCACCGGTAATATCGGATCTGCGTTCAGCTTTGACGCCACTAAAAAATACGAAGTATACGCTGTGGAAGTTTCAAGTTTTCAGCTGGAAACGGTAATAGATTTTCATCCGAATATAGCCGTTATTACAAACATTACGCCCGATCACCTTGATCGCCACGGAACTATGTCGGAGTATGCCAAGCTCAAGCTTGCGATTTGCAAAAATCAAAGTTCGGACGATTATCTTGTTTTGTCGGCTGACGGTATTCCGCTGGAGCTTATGGACGGCTTCGTGCCCGAATGCAATGTGGTGTATACGAGCATAAATGGGCGCGTTCACGGGGCGTATGT
>CAZBTB010000140.1:0-4711 GCA_964494605.1 uncultured Lachnospiraceae bacterium | reverse complement strand
GTTCATGTACGCGACGGGGTTTATATTGCCGGCTGCAAGCGAGGCGGCGTAGAGCACGGTGTCGCGTTCCATTTTCCACGTGTAGGTCCAGGTGCGGTAAGCGTCGCGGTCGCGGCTGGTCACGGGACGGGTCACACCCGCTTTAGAGAGAACCTCGCGGATCTCCTCGTCGCGCTTGACTGCGCCCGAGATAAATGCGTTTATGCTGTCCTCGGTGATAAGGCCTTGCTTGTAGAATTTTTCCACCGTTTCGTTGAGACCTTCGAGCGTGCGTATTCCGCGTTTAAAGCAATAGTCGGCGATTTTAAGCACCGTTTCGTCGTCGAATCCGTATCCGAGCCACTTTGAGATATAAGTTTCTATTATAAAGTCGAGCTGTTCGTAGTATACGCCTATTATGCGGTTGACGTTTTTGGTAAGAGTATAAAGCCTGTCGCGGTTGCGGTTGAACTCCTCGATTTCTTCGATTGACATGAGACGGTTCTCGTAGTATTTGACGAGCATTGCGTCCAATCGCTCCATTCCGCCTTTTTTTACGGTGCCCGCAACCTTAATAACGGTTTCGAGCGAAAAGCCCAATAATTTAGTCCATTTTTTGAACATGCGCTTGTCGTCGAGCGCGGGTGATTTTTTAGAGCCTAAGGTTTTGAGTACCGCGAGTAGATCCTTGTCGTAGAGGTCGAATTCGGAGAGCTGTTCGTTTACGCGGTCGTAAGTAAGATAGCCTTGGTGCGCGAGGTTTCTCGCAACAGCCAGTATGTAAGTGTAATTTACGTCCTCGCCCTTTTGCCGAATACTGTACGCTATTATGGCGAGCATGGCGGTGGGTTCGATGTGCATGGCTTCCATGATAGAGTAATACTCGTTGTACTCGTTGGGAAGAATATTGCGCGACGGAAACATTGCGTGCAGTTGGTCGTTAAAGTCCTTGTATTTGGTCTTGCTGAACTTTCTAAGCGCCAGGGTGTTTTTGTTTATCGGCAGGTATTCGACCGATACGGGCGACGTTGACAAGAGGTTGATAATTCCCGCATTTGCCCAATAAGAAAACGCTTCGGTCACTAACTGAGCGTCGAGGTTGAGCCGCTTTGCAATTTCTTCGGGGGTGTTGTTCTCGTCTGCGGCTGTGTAGGCTAAGCTCAAGCCTGTCAGGTACACCTTAACGTAGTTTTCGGGTGCGTAGGGCATAAAATCGGTGAAAAACGCATTATCCACCTGAATTTTTGATTCTACGGCTATTTCTTTTGAAAGTCTGGCGTACATGATTAAACCTCTTTTTTTGAGACAAGTGACCCAATTCGGTTGCTAAAAAACCGTTATGTATTATATAATATAACAGTGAATATAGCTGTTCTATTGTAGCACTTAACGAAAAATTTTTCAATCGAAATTCGACAAAAATTTTTCGACGACTACATATTGCGGTCGGCGTAGTGACTAACCACAATCGAAAACGTAAAAAGGCGGTAAATTCCATGAGATTTTTACATACTTCCGACTGGCATCTCGGGAAAAGACTGTGCGGGAAGCTCAGGCTTGAGGAACAGAAGGAAATTTTAAACGAGATTATAGATATCGTCCGCGAGCGAAAAGTCGACGTTGTGCTTGTCGCAGGCGACGTTTTCGATACGTTCGTACCTTTAGCCGAAGCCGAAGAGCTGTTTTACTCGACGATTGTGGAGCTCGGCAAGCTTGCCTTGACGCTAGTGATTGCAGGCAACCACGACGACGCGGACAGGCTTGTCGCGCCTGTGGGATTAGCACGCGCGTCGGGCGTTCTTCTTCTCGGCGGCGAAAAAAACGAGGTGAGCTTTTCGGGAGTTTACGGCGGCGTAAAAACCGACGTAAAGGTTGACGGCGCAGTTGTGTCGATTACGCGCGGCGGCGAAACCGCAACGGTTGCGTTTATGGGATATCCCGACGGGGCAAAGCTTGCGGATATGTCGGGCGAAGAGAACTATTGCGAATTTGTCGAACGTGAAATTTCTGCTGCGTGCGGCAGTTTTAAGGAAAACGGAATTAACGTTTTTTTGAGTCACCTGTTCGTGACGGGCGCCGAGAGCGAAAAAACTGACGAGAGGGAGCTGGGCGGCACTAAAATTCTGCCCAAATCGGCGCTTGAAATAGACAACTGCACATATGCGGCGTTGGGGCATATTCATAAACCCATGACTGTTTCTAAGACGCGCTCTGTCTATTACAGCGGTTCGATCGCGTCCTACGATTTCGGAGACACGAGCGAAAAACGAGTCGTCGTTTTTGACGCCGACGGGAAAAATACGGACATTGAGTCGGTAGTTTTAAAAACACCCAAAAAATTATATAAGGCAAGAGTGAGCGACGCCGACGCGGCATTTGCGGAGCTTGAAAAGCATTCCGACGAGTACGTGCTTATCGAGTACGTTTCGTCCGAGCCGCTCAGCCCGCGCAGCGTTTCGGCTATGAAAAAGTACGCTTGCTTTTGCGGAGTACAGGCTGTAGCGGAGAAGCAGGAGGACACCGTCGAACGAGTCAGGCGCGGGAAATCCGACCTCGAGCTTTTCGAGATGTTCTACGAGGAGAACAAGCACGTTAAGCCGAGCGAGGAACTTAAGGACATATTTTTGAAAGCCGTGAGCGGCGAGGAGTTATAGTATGCGACCTCTTAAACTTACGATCAAAGGTATTAACAGCTTTATAACCGAGCAGACCGTGGACTTTAAGGCGGCGGGCGCGGACAATATTTTTTGTATTTCGGGCTGCACGGGCAGCGGCAAAACAACGATACTCGACTGCATAATTCTGTCGTTATACAACAATCATTCGGAGC
This sequence comes from uncultured Lachnospiraceae bacterium, assembly GCA_964494605.1. Lineage (GTDB taxonomy): Bacteria > Bacillota > Clostridia > Christensenellales > Pumilibacteraceae > UBA10677. The sequence continues at coordinate 1,902 of CAZBTB010000140.1, read as the reverse complement.
GTGGCAATCTCGACGAGTATATCAATCTCAAAGCCGACGAGGCGCACATAAGCTTTACCTTCGAGCTTGACGGCGAAATTTACGAATCGCGCCGTACTCTTTACCGAAAAAAGAGCAACAATCCAATGCTCCTGTTGCGTAACGGCGAGCCGATAGCCGAGGGCAAAGACGCATTTACTTTCTTAAAAGACAAGATAGGACTTGAGGTGAGCGAGTTTACCAACGTCGTGGTGTTACAGCAGGGCGCGTTTTCTCGGTTTCTTAAGGCGGGAAAAGCCGACCGCGTGCGCCTAATCGGAAAGCTGTTCGACTTTAAACGTTTCGATAATCTTTATTCAAAGTTCAATGCAAAGGCGGGCGAGCTTACGGGTAAATGCGGCGAGTGCGACAAGGCACTCGAAAGCTATGCCGAGGTAACGGCGGAGAGCGTCGCGGCGTTAAAAACCGAGCTTAAAGATTGCGGCGAGCTGTTAAAGTCCGCCGAAAAGAATTACGCCGTGTGTTCGGCTAAAGCCAAGGAGTTAAAGACGCTTGCCGACGAGTTTAAGCGGCAGACCGATATTGCGCAAAAGCTGAAAGCGGCGGAGAGTGAGAGACAGGAGCTTAAGTCGAGCGAGCAAAAGGGCAAGGAGTTCGAAAAGCAGTTGTCCGAGCGTGAAAGCGCCCTGACCGAGCGAGAAAAGAAGCGCGACGGATTGGTAGAGCGGCGCACTTCTCTCGACAACGCGGCAAAAGCCATGGCGGAGCTCGAGGTCAAGTTTACCGAATTAAAGACGGAAGAGGACAAGCTTGACGAGAGTGAAAAGAATATCGCTATAACGGTGTCTAAGCTTGCAGACATTCAATCGGAGCACGCTAAGCGTTGCGGCGAAGTCGAAGAACTGAAAAAAGCCGTCGGGTTTACCGATAACGTCGACGTAAAAAAGGCGTGCGCAACCGAGATTGCGGGATGTAACCATGCGCTCGAGAACGCCGAAAGCCTTAAAAAAGAAATTTTAATCGCGACGGAAAAGCTTAAAACGGCGGAAAACGGGTATAAAACGCTGTTGACCGAATGGCAGAACATAAGCGCGTCGCATGCGACTTTGACTGAAAAAGCGGCGAAAGCAGAGGGCGATTTTGTCGGAATAAAGAAGAAATACGAGCGCGCGGCGGAAGAAAACGCACTCGGGGTCATATGTGCAAATCTGCACGCGGGCGACAAGTGCCCTGTTTGCGGCGGTGTCGTTACCGACGTGTCCGAGCACGGCGGCGGAGATTTAAATAGGATTAAGTCTGAGCTCGATACTGCCGAAAAGGAGCTTAACGGGGTTAAGGCGCAGTTGAATGCGTCCGAAAAGACGGTTGCGGCTTTAAGCGAAAAGCTTGCGTCGGGCAGTAAGGAAAAGGAAGAGAAGGCGGCTCGGGCAGCAGAACTTAGTAATAAACTCGGCATGATCGACACCGACGGCATTAAGGCTCGGCTGACGTTATTAAACAAGCTTGAGGGTGCACAGGACGCGCTGATGAGATGCGAAAACGAGTTTAACGAATTTAAGCATAAGTTAGAAAACGAGAAAAGCAAGTTTGCATCCGACAGAAAAAGTGTGGACGCGCGCAAAGCCGAGCTTATTAAAGAGCGTGACAAACAGAAAGCTCAAATGGGAGAGGCGGGCGAACGCGAGAAAATAGTCGCCGAGCTGCAAAGCCTCGATAACGAAAGAAAGTCGCTCGACGACCTCAAGCTGAAAGCACGCGTAAAGCTCGAGCAGATTGCCAAAAAGGTCAGCGAGGCGGAGGGGACTATAGCACAGCTCAAGTCTCAGGTTAAGGAGTGTAAATCCGTGTCCGAGGCAGACTCGGCTCAGGCGGAAAACGCGGCGTCAGCGGCGGAAAAGGAAAGAAACGATTTGATTGGCAAGC
>CAZBTB010000139.1:0-4718 GCA_964494605.1 uncultured Lachnospiraceae bacterium | reverse complement strand
GAAAGATTATCGTCGACACCTACGGCGGAGCTTGTCCGCACGGCGGCGGAGCGTTCAGCGGCAAAGACCCGAGCAAGGTGGATCGTTCGGCGTGCTATTACGCGCGTTACGTATGCAAAAACGTGGTTGCGGCAGGCTTAGCCGACCGCTGTCAGTTACAGGTTGCGTACGCAATAGGCAAAGCAAAGCCCGTTTCGGTTTGTATCAACACGTTCGGCACGGGCAAAGCTTCGGACGCCGAAATCGAGAGCGCGGTAAAATGCGTGTTCGACTTCAGACCCTACAGTATTATCCGTCAGCTTGATTTAAAGAAACCGATATATTCCGCTACGTCCAACTACGGACATTTCGGAAATCCCGCTTTCCCGTGGGAAAAGACGGACAAGATCGACGAGCTCAGAAAGGTAATCAAGTAATTGACGGTTTCGGGCGACATAGACGAGATACGTTTTCGCAACGAAGAAAACGGGTACACGATAGCCGTTTTGGACGTTGAGGGCGAGCCGGTGATAGCCACCGGTGTGTTTCCGCCTGTCATCGAGGGGCAGACGATAACGCTCGAGGGGAGCTATATCGTTCATAAAAAGTACGGGCGGCAGTTCAAAGTCGAGCGTTGCGATATACAAACGCCGTCGGGAGTGGACGGAATAGTCAGGTACTTAGGCAGCGGACTTATCCGCGGCATAGGTCCGGCGCTTGCGCTACGTATCGTGTCGGTGTTCGGTGAACAGACTTTCGATATTATCGAAAACAATCCCGCGCGGCTTGCGTCCGTCAAGGGAATTTCCAAGGCTAAAGCCGTTGAGATTTCCAAGGCCTACGGCGAAATCAAAGATATGCAGGACGCGGTTATGACCCTGCAATCCTTTGACATTCCGCTCGGTACGGCGATGAAGATCTATAAGGTTTACGGCAAGGACACCGCCGCGACCGTTAAGAATAATCCGTACAGGCTGATTGAGGACGTCGACGGCATTGGGTTTCTGACGGCGGACAAGATTGCGGCAAAGGCGGGCATAGCTCACGACAGCGATTTCCGTATTGCGGCGGGGATTATTTATATTTTAAAAGAAAGCGTAAACAAGGGCGGCAACACGTGTTATCTCAAAGAGGACGCGATCAACGAGGCTGCCGAGCTTTTGGGCGTGGAATTGAGCGCTGTGTATTCCGTCGCCGATTCGCTCGTGTTCGAGCGCAGGATAAAGCTTGTTTATTATAACGGAGAAGAGGCGTTCGTTCTGCCCGGGATTTACCGCACCGAAAAGAACGCGGCGGTACTCTTGACAAGGCTTGTTACTTCTGCCGATTCGACGGTGTACGACGTCGGCGGAGATATAGAAAACTTTGAGAAAATCAACGGAATAACCTTGCACGAGGCTCAGCGCGACGCGGTCAAAGCGTCGGTAGCTAACGGGGTTGCGCTTATTACGGGCGGACCGGGCACGGGCAAAACGACGATAATCAAGTGCATTATCGAGCTGTTCGAAAAGCTGGGAAAAACAGTTCTTTTAATGGCGCCGACGGGGCGCGCTGCCAAGCGTATGAGCGAGGCGACGGGCAGGGACGCGAGCACCATTCACCGCGCTTGCAGGTTCGGCTCGGGCTTAGAGAGCGGCGAAAATTTAGCCGCCGACGTCGTTATCGTGGACGAGTTTTCCATGGTGGACATTTTCCTTTTCGAGGCGTTATTAAAGAAAATTCCCGCAGGCACCAGGCTTGTTCTGGTGGGCGACAAGGATCAGCTTCCGAGCGTGGGAGCGGGCAACGTGCTTGCAGATATCATGCGTTCGGGCGTGATTACGTCCATTCAGCTCAACCGAATTTACCGCCAGGCAGAACAAAGTCTTATCGTTACCAACGCGCACGCCGTCAACCGCGGCGAAATGCCCGTTCTCGACGACAAGGAACGTGATTTTTTCTACGTTTCGGTTACCGATCCCGAGCGTATTGCCGAAAAGACCGTCGATATGGTCAACCGCGCGGCTAAGTTTATAAACGTCGAGCCCGATCGGGTTCAGGTGCTGTGTCCGTTAAAGAACGGCGCGGCAGGCGCGATAAGCATCAACAGGCGGTTACAGAAGCGGCTCAATCCCGTAACGGGCGAAAACGTTGTCGAGGACAGCGATTACGTTTACCGCGAGGGTGATAAGGTCATGCACGTTGTAAACAATTACGACCTCGAATGGAAGATTGCCGAGGGTTACGGCTACCGCGAGGGAATGGGCGTTTACAACGGCGATATAGGTACTATCCGCGAGATAAACACGGCGCGCGGCGATATGACCGTCGAGTTCGAGGACGGCAGAGTGGCGGTTTATACGCCCGAGGTTTACAATCAGCTGGTGCTTGCCTATGCGATAACCGTCCACAAGAGCCAGGGCAGTGAGTTCGATGCGGTCGTTCTTCCCGTTACCGCAGGCGGTCCTATGATAATGACGCGGAACCTCTTGTACACGGCGATCACGCGAGCCAAGCGCATGGTCGTGCTTATCGGCGACAAGTACCGTATCAAGTGCATGGTGGACAACAATTACGTTGCGGCGCGTTATTCGCTCCTTTCGGATTTTATAACGGAAGCCGAGCGCGACACCGCGCTTTTGTTCGGGGAGGGCGGCGATGAATGAACCGAATAAAAAACTGACGCTCGTAGTGCGCATAATCCTGCTTGTTTGGGGACTTATTCTCGGTTGGTGGTTCGCAGGCTTTGTTCTCGGGCTTTATCCCGAGTATTTAAACCCAGTAGTAAGTATCGCTTTACGTTCGGTCAATGCTGTAGTGTTCGGCGTAATACTCGCAACGCTCGCGCGTCCCGTGTCGGTTTTTGCGCTGTTCGTTGCCCGCAAGCTTCGGGCTATGTTCACCGACAAACCGCTGTACGTTACGGGCAGTGTAGCGTTGGGGTTGGTTATAGGCGCAATGGCGGGCGTGCTTGCAAACGCCATAGTCATGTTGTTTACCGATATTTTTGCGGCAAGGTTCATTATCGACTTAGCTGCCGCCGCAATCTTTGCGTACGTAGGCTATCTTATCTGCAAGAAATGGCTGTCGCCGTCGGGGTCGACGGAAGAGAATATAATTATCGAATACAGCGGTTATATAATTTCTTACGGCGCGTTTTTCAGTGAGCGCGTGGTGTACGTTACAGAACTCATTAACGGAAAGATTTATATACTCGATTCTACAATTCGCAAGCTTATCGAACTCAGTAACTGCGACGAGAGCGCTAAAACCGCGCTTAACAATTATCTTAAGCTGAGCGAGTACGCTTCGGTCAAGATTGTCAACACCAATCCCGACTCGGACGAAACCGAAAATCTGCTTAACCTTGCCGAGAATAAATTGCTGAAAATCATCGTCGGGGATAAGAGCGAGATAAAAACCGAGCGCGAAGTCAAAGTTTTGTCGCTGTCCGATTTGTAAACCGTTGACAAAAATGCGGCTTGGGATTAAAATATAAATAAAGGTTTTTTATGGTTGAATTTTCTTGTGTAAATACCGACGGCGGAATAAGCCGTTACGAATTGACCGAATCGGATAAGCGTTTGGCTACGGTGTCGGCCAAGGGCAATACCGTGCTTGGTATAGAGTACGCGGACGAAGCAACGGACAAGCGTTACGGAAGTTTTACGCTTAGGTCAATTGCGTTTATTTTGAGAAACAATTTTTCCGAAGTTCGCTTTAAGTTTACAGACGAACGCTTAACGGCGCTCGGGTTTACTAAAGACGGCGAAGGAATGTTCGCTCCGTCGTATAGAATTGTGTTTGACAACTGTTGTTGTATTTGAAAGCGCATTCATCACGTGATACGGGCTACGTGCGGTATAACCGCCTCGGTTACGTAGTGGAGTCTACGCGCCGCTCGGCGGTTTACCGCCTGTTGCCCGTCTGACGCGCGACTGCGCATTCAAATAATTTTCATTAAGGAGGCTGTTTTAGCATTATGAAAACCGATATCGAAATCGCAGATGCGGCGGTATTAAAGCCGATAACCGAAATTGCGGGAAAGCTCGGAATCGATCCCGACAAGCTCGAGTGCTACGGTAAATATAAAGCCAAAGTCACGGAGCGCGGTAACAAAAACGGTAAGCTTATTTTGGTTACCGCCATTAACCCCACCCCTGCGGGCGAGGGCAAAACGACGATTTCCATAGGTCTTGCCGACGGATTGAATAATACGGGCAGAAGCGTTTGTCTTGCGCTCCGCGAGCCGTCGCTCGGTCCCGTATTCGGAATAAAAGGCGGCGCGGCGGGCGGCGGATACGCTCAGATTGCGCCTATGGAGGACATCAACCTGCATTTTACGGGCGACCTTCACGCCATAACCGCGGCGAACAACCTGCTTGCGGCTATGATCGACAACCATATATATTGGGGCAACGAGCTTAAAATAAAGGAAGTGACCTGGCACCGTTGTCAGGACGTAAACGACCGTGCGCTGCGTTTCGTTAAAACGGGTGTGGGCTTCAAGTGCGAGCGCGACGATCGCACAGACATTACGGCGGCGAGCGAAGTCATGGCTATATTCTGCTTAAGTCGCGACATCGACGACTTAAAAGAGCGTCTCGGCAACATCGTCGTTGGACTTGACGAGGACGGGAAGCAGGTCACCGCGCGCATGCTCAAAGCCGAAGAGGCAATGACGATTTTACTTAAGGACGCTATTAAGCCCAATCTCGTGCAGACGCTCGAGGGCACGCCCGCGTTCGTGCACGGCGGAC
>CAZBTB010000138.1:0-4720 GCA_964494605.1 uncultured Lachnospiraceae bacterium | reverse complement strand
ATCTTGATGGCACGGAAGATACACTTTTATGCGACGCGAAGATAATCAGCGGGCTGACGTCGCAGAAGATAAATATAAATACCGGAGGTTTTTACAAGACCGGCAATACGCTTATTTTCAATCACAATCCGGCAGTCGGGTATCAGTACCTGATTAAGTGCAATATCGAAACGAAAGCCGTTACCAACTCCGAAATCAAATCTTCCGATTCGCGCGTACTGGGAAACAGAATTTATTTTTATGACCACGTTGACAAAAATTTAAAGTCTTGCGCGATGGATTTTTCCGACGTGAAACAAATTAAATCTCAGGTGGAGATTACCGATATGTTTGTTTTAAACAATACGTTGTATTTTTCGTCGTGTTCTTCGCAGAATACGGGACTGTTTAAGGTCGATACCGCTTCCGACTCGGTATCGAAGATTTCAGATAATCAGGCAAACGGATTTTCCGAATCCGGCGGAAAGCTTTATTTCCTGCAAGCAAGCGTTACGTATACCGATCACCGCCCCATTCACGCAGCAGGTTCGGACGGCAGACTGTATTGCTATGACGGAAGCAAGGTAACCAAAGTCGCATAATGAACAGAATACAAAAAAGACCACCTTGTAAAGCACATTGCCCATAGAGATTATAAAAAAGCAAGTGCGAACGGGATTAACCCGTCCGCACCGTTTTTTATTAAATTTACCAAACTACTATTTCGCCGTCTTTATAGTGCCGGCCGTATTCAGGCGTTTTCCGTATAAAAGCACACGGTATATTCAACACCACGGTCAATGATTTCTATTGAATTCCACTCTTCCTCGGTACCTTTAAACAATATCTTCAAGTTTTTACACTGAGTGAAAGCAGTCATATCGATTTTTTCCACGCCTGCGGGAATTACTACGGTTTCAAGCGCATCACAGTAAGCAAGCACGTAAGCTTCAATTGTCTTAACGCCATCAGGGAAGGTGAACGTTTTAAAGCTATCGCAACCCAAAAACGCTCCGCTTTCAATACTTGTAATTTTGCCGAGGAAGGTAACGCTTTCAAGGTTTTCGCAATCCATAAACATTTGAATGCCTATCTCGGTTATGCCTTCCGGTAAGGTTATACTTTTAAGCTTTTTACAAGATCTGAACGCAAAATCACCCAGATATTCAAGCTTTTGCGGAAGAACTATTTTTTCAAGGTGATCGCATTCGTAAAAAGCCCCTGCGCCTATATAAGTTATATCGTCGGGAATAACGAGATTTGTAAAGTATTGCGAATCGCAATCGCGGAAAGCATAATCACCTATTGCAGTTACACTTCCGTCGGAAGGGATACTGCTTGCTTCCCAGCCCGCAATGATAGTTTTGGTAGTCCTGTCAATCAGGCAGTTATTTTTACAGTAATATACGGGGTTATCCTCCGCAACGATAAACTTTTCAAATTCTCTACTACCGTTTAACGTTCCGTTGAAAGACGTTACACTTGCAGGAATACTTATAGTTTTAAGATTATGACATCCACCGAATGCCGAACCAACCGTAACCACGCCTTCGGGAATTACCAATTCTTCTATTTCGCGATCTGAAAATACGCCGTCATAAATTACTTTGGTATCTTTATGTATAGTATAATTTTTCTTATTAACTTTTGTTTCCATTAATACTACGTAAGGATTGGTTTCGTTGCCGAGATATAAGCAATCGTCGTATTCATTATATTTCATAACTCTGCTTTTGTAATTAATGAATGTAAAACCAAGCTTGGTTATACTGTCGGGTATATTGATTTCAGCAAGTTTATTACAATAATCGAATGCTTGTTCCCCGATTTCCTTAACGTTATTGCCAAGCGTTACTTTTTTAAGAATTTTACATTCCCTGAATGCGCCATCACCGATTATTTCTATACTGTCCGGCAAAACGAGTTCTGTAATGTTCGCAGAATAGAACGCTCTCCTGCCCATACTACGACAGACGCTGCCCTCTTCAAAGGTCAATTTTTTTACAAAGCAATTGTTTTTACTGCTTGATTGCTTAAAGTTAAATAAGTTTGCAGGTACGTGTTCAACATCTTTACCTACGGTAACGGTAAGCCCTTTTTCTTCACCGCTATTCATAAAGATGGCCGCACCCCAATCCGCTAAATCGACACAGTTTGTAGCATTATAATATACTTTTTCAAGCGATTTTAAGTGACCGAACGCAAATCTCCCCATAAAAGTTATAGTGCGCGGTATATTAACGCTTACTATATCGTCAAGCCTATTAAATGCCCAACCGTTTACTTCCTTTACGGGTAGCCCGTTATGATCTTCGGGAATTCTTAATTCAGTATCGGTACAAGTACCTATACCCGTAACTATGTAATAAGTTCCGTCACTATTTAAAGCGTATTCCAATCCTTGGCTGAATTCGGTTACTCCGCAATCGCCGCATACGCCGTTTTCAAAACTATGCCCGTTGGCGGGAATATCTTCCGATTTTACCGTACCGCACTCTAAGCACGATAAAAGCTTAACCCCGTCCAAAACGCAGTCGGGCTGTTTGATAGTTGCGGTATATGCAAAACTGTGACCGGTTGCGCGGGTAAACTTGTAGTCTTTATAACCGCACAGCGAGCAGGTGCGCAAGCTGTACCCTATAGAAGTACAGGTTTCTTCAAGCGCAACGCTCCAATCGCCGTATTTATGGGTGCAGTCGGGAATTTTGCCTATATTCTGCTGTCTGCCGTCCGAATAGGTAAACACTACTTCGCCGTTTGCGTTAAATTCCGCGTTAATAACACCGATGCCGTCAATGCCGTCAGTTCCGTTTTCGCCGTTGATTTTACCCAAATTAAATTGTGTCAAATCGGTAAGCACTACTATAAGTTCGCCGTTTGCGGTTTTGCTTATATTTTTAACGCCTACACCGTCCGCACCGTCTTTGCCGTTAATTCCGTTTAATCCGTTGTTGCCGTCAACTCCGTCTAAACCGTCTTTCCCGTGCAAAGCCGCAATAAAGTGCTCAAAGGAGTCGTCGTAGCCCAATTCGGTTGCAACATTATACGCCTGTGTAATGTTAGTAATTTCCTGCACGGACTTGCCTGCTTCCGTTTGGTCGCACGCGACAAGTCCAAACGCGCAACATACGGTTACCATTGCGGAAAGTAATGCTACAAGTATCTTTCTTATCATAGAGATTTCCTCCTTAATAAAAAGGGCGCACCTGAAAGGAACGCCCGCAAAGCGTATCCTTTCGGTTTTATTATAACAAAGATTCAATGCAAATGCAATATATATTAAAAATATTCCGCTCATTTTTTATTTGTATCGTTCTATATTCTTATATTTTATTTTTGTAGTAAATCTCCCTATGAAAACTACCGTAAAAGAGTTCTTTTTCCTTTTATTCACACCCCTGTGGACAACCTTTTTCTATCCACTCCCTTGTCCACAGCTTATTCACAGGGAAAAATTTGTTAAATTGCCCGAAATCGGTTGAGTTTTTCCGCGTTTTTCGTTATAATAAAAGGCGTATCGGGGCTGTTTTCTACTTGTCCACATATCAACAGCTTCTATTATTACTATTATTAATTATATTTCTTTTATTTATCACCCTACCAAGGAGGCTCCTCATGAAATTTACTTCGGACGGTCTTTCTCTCGCGGAAGCAGTACTCAAAGTAAGCAAAGCGTGTGCCGTAAGAACGACGGCGCCCGTAATGGAATGTATTAAGGTAACGGCGCACGGCGATTATGTATCGCCGGTATCGTCATATTCGTTTTCTTTCACTCCTCTTCCAAGCAGATGGGGACTTCATCAAAACAATCCCATTCCAATCGTATCCTTCAGGTAACTACACCACAATAAAGTGCGTACTTTACAAATAAGACCGGACGGTGTATAATACAGACAAGAGCCGAGGAGAACGATCCTCCGGAGCCAAAATAAGATCAAGTCCTGAAGGGTACGCGTGCGATCAGCCATGCCGACCGTGCGGCCGCTTTGTTGGATAAAAAGGAGAACTCTATCATGAAAAAGAATGCTTTTCAAACGGTAAAACTCGCAAAGGGCGAAATGAACGTTTACGATTTCGGCGGGATCAAGCTGCACGCCTATAAGACCAATGATCTGATCAATGATGAAGTATTTATCGTTGAGAAAAACGGCAAGGCGGTCGTCATTGAATCTCCGTGCTTCTTTGATAACAACAAGGAGCTTGCCGCATACCTTGAAAATATTACGGTCGAGGGAATGCTTATTGCTTATCACGGAGCAGGCGCCACCTTTCTTCCGGACGTTCCGAAATATGCGACACAAAACGCAAAGGAATACTCCGAAACCGGTGGCGGAAAGGCATTGATTGATAACTTTACAGGTGCATTCGGAGAGATATTTGACTGCTCTGTTCACAAGATCACCAATGTGATAGAAGCCGGTAAGATAACGATCGGCGGCATTGATCTCATCATCAGACAAACGCACGAAGCCTTTGATGTGGAGATCCCCGAACTCAACGCAGTCTACACACATATGCTGGGGCATGACTGCCACTCCATCGTTGCAGGCGCCGACCATGCGGATGCGATGATTGCAGAGCTTCGCAACTATATTCAAAAGGGCTATGATCTGATCCTTACTTCCCACTATACACCGGAGGATCTGAAGGATGCAAAAACAAAGATCGATTATCTGGAAAATCTCAAACAGATCGCCGCAGGTGTTCAAAATGCGGACGAATTCAAAGCAGAAGTCGGCAA
>CAZBTB010000137.1:0-4743 GCA_964494605.1 uncultured Lachnospiraceae bacterium | reverse complement strand
TAAATAATCCCTATGACACCGCCGCATATCGGGGAGAGCTTTTTTCGTTTTTGTTAAAGAAAAGCTTTGAGTGCAAAGTATAAGGCAAAATCCTGGTCGTTGGCAAAATCGTCGTCGAACTCGCCGGAAATAAACTCGTTGGAAAGAGGTGCGAACATGTCGTCGCGGTAGCGGTTTCCCAGCACGCGGAAGGGATAAACGTGGGCGCACGATCCGATCCCGTCGGCGTTTACCACGCAAAGCGTATTTAACAAACACTGCTTGCCGTATTCGGCGGCTTTAGCGTTGTTATTCAGCCGGCCGTAGCGGTAAAAGCAAGTGCCCGACAGAGAGCTCCAATAGTGAGGAAAGGTGTCGCCGTAGGTGTGGGTTTTGCCGAAAAAATAATCGTCCCAGTACCTGATCGGGGTTTTATTAAGGCGGTAGTGCGGTTGGTCGCCGTCGAATCGGCGCAAAATGTTTAGGTGTTTTTCCGCCTCGTGCAGGTAAAATGCGTCGCCGCTCAGCTCGTACTTATCGAGCAGCAGCGTTACGGCAGGCGTGACTATCGTTTGTTCGAAGTTGACCTCGTGCGGCGGATAGCAAGTGCCGTTTTTAACGATGTTGGCAATGTGCTTATCGAACAGTGACATTATCTCGTCGAATTCCTCGGTTTTGCCTCCGTGGCGAAATGCGTTCATAAATTCGGCAAAGCGAATTCCGTTCGGGTAGAACTTCGTCCCGCCGTTCTCGTAGTAGAATTTAAGCGACTTATAGATAAAGTCGAGGCAGGTTTCGTCGTGAGTCAGGTTATAAATCTCGGTAAAATACAGCGTTGCCCAAGGAATGTTATACAGACGCTTGAAGGTGGAAATTTTGCCGATAGTATTGTAAACCTCACCCGTCTCGTAGTCTACGAACTCGCGTTTGACAAACTCCGTGTGTTTACGTAGAGCTTCGGTCAGCTTTTCGCTATGGTGCGTTTGTAAAAAAGTTGCCAGCAGTATACCCATGCCCAACCGTTCGCGGCAGGCATTGTAGTCCGAATGAGCGTTGTAAAAATACTGTGTTTTTGTGCGGTTATCATAGATTAAGAACGCACCGAAGAGCGGACTGTTCGGGTCGAGGCACTGTTGCTCGTCCACAATCCTGTTAAGGCGTTTTTCGATAAACCCGTCAAGCGCGGGCAAGACATTGAATGCGGCGTAGGTTTTGTTGCCGTTTATTGTAATAAAAACCTTACATTCTCCCGCGGTTTTAGGCGTCAGTTTAATTTTAACCGTGTTGCCCGAAATTTTTGTGCTTACCGTGCCGTTTGAACAGTCGGTAAAAAGTTCCGTTACGGGAGCGGAGACAGTAGCCGTAAACTCTGTCGATTCACCCTCAATCAAAGTGTAACCGTCGGGGCTGTTTATTCGAATAAATTCAGGGGAACTCATGCAGGCAGAAAAAAACTTTTCGTCGGAGTCATAGGGGAAAACGGTAAACGAAAAGCGCTTGGTTTCTTTCGGGTTAAGATAAAACGCGCTTGCATCCAACAGAAAGATGCCGCGGTCATTGGGTTTTACGTACGCCTGACTGTACGAAGCAATCGAGCCGCCGTTCATGACGAGCCCCAAATTAAAATCGCTGTCGCCCATGCGCACGGCACGTACGTAACAGCTGTTAAGTCCCGCCCAAATATGTGCGTGACAGCGTTCTTTCATGCAGGTGACCGAATCGTCGTAGCTGTCGGCAAGGGGAATGTTTACCGCAAAATCGCCTTGATTGAAATACACGGGCACACAGTCGGTATCGGTTAAAAAAATATCGACGTAAAGCGCGTCGGTCAGCTTGTAATCGACGCGGACGGAAACGCTGTCTTTTTTAAACAGGCACGACGCGGACGAATCGGTCTCGGTTTTTTCGATAAAAACAAAGTCGGGAAAGGTAAAAAACTCGTATCCGGATTTAACAAAATTCATGCCGGTGGGGTCGTCGGTTCGTTTTAAAACAGACAAGCCGCCGTTGCTTCCGATTTCTGCGGTAAATATTCTGTTCTTCATTTTTTGCAGTTCCTCCCGTGCGCCTTTAGTATAATCTTAAAGCGAAAAACGGTAAAGGAAAAAACCGTCATAAATTTGTAAATAAGCGTCAAAAGCTTGACGGAATTTTCGATAATCAATAAATTTCGCTTGTTATAAACAGCTTATTGAGAGCTTCGACGTATGGAATAAGCTTGTCGCAGATAGGCAGAATAAGCGCGGTGTTCTTGTAGCCTATTAAGAGCGGTTTGACAAGATCTATGCGGTTAGGCGTGAGCGCGGTTTCGATTGCGCGGGCAACGGAGTACAGCTCCTGTTTGTTGTCGTTGGTTATGGCAACGCTTTGACTGACAAGCGTGTTCATTTCCTCGAGGAGAGATTTGACCGAGTCGCGCAGAGTCAGATCCACCGAATCGTCCTCTAAGTAGGATTCCGCGCCGTTGTAGTAGACGTACTCGGTCACGTCGCGGAAGGGGACGATAAGCGCCGAACAGAAAAATGCAAATTCTTCGTTGGGATTGGTATGGAAAAAGTATTCGTCCAGAAATTCGCGTAAGCTCCGCTTGCCGGTGTCGATCTCGAGCAGGATGCAAAAGACGTAAGCAATGAGCCGCGTCTGGTTCTGCGGCGGCACGAGCTTGCTACGGTTGCCCACTTTTTGCTTGGATCTGTGAAACTCGGCTTGACGGTTGTAGCCCTTAAGCGCGTCTTTGAAAATGGAGCAGACTTTCGGGTATGCCGCGATTGTGCCGAGAAGCTCCGAAATTCGCCTCTCGCTCAGGATAAACTTTGCGTCGCACATATTGTTGCACGCCGCAACGAAAGCGCGTATTGCTTCGTCCGAATCGCCTGTATGGTCGTAACGGTTTGACATTTGTATTTCCTCTGCGGTTATTGTTTTTTATATTTTAACATAAAATCGAATTTTGGGCAATCGTTTGACGCCCGATAAAATATCGGCTTAAAAAAGTTTTTATTCGGTTGACAAGTCGGCTCAACCGTAGTATAATACTTATATACCTGATCCGAAAGGTGCGCCTGACGGGAAAGGGGACGATATTTAATTGTGAATAACGGAATACCGAGGTATTCCCTTATCATAAGCTCCGCCCTTTCCTTATGTTTCGGAAAGGGCGTTTATAATTTTTTTCTTTTTTCCGTTTGGTAAACGGAATGAAACAGGATACTTTTGGACGCGTGCCAAAAGTATCGCAAAAGCACGTCGGGGACACTTGCGGCTGTGTCCCCGAACCCCCGCAACGCTTTAAATGGTGACTTTTTATAGAGGAGAGAGCAATGGAAAATCAAAACAGGCTGGCTGTGGTCGGCATAATGGTTGAGGACGTAAGCAGCTCTGAAAGAGTAAATGCGGTTTTGCACGACTTCGGCGGTTATATTGTTGGCAGAATGGGTTTACCGTACAAGAATAAGGGCATAAACGTCATAAGCGTTGTTATCGACGCGCCCGCGAACGTCATAAACACGTTGACGGGTAAGCTCGGTATGATTCCGTCGGTGAGCGCTAAGGCGCTGTTTTCAAACAAGTAACTTAATAAGGTTGAGATTTCTCGTCGGCTTCGCCTCGATACTTCGTGGCGTTCGCGCTTACGCGCTCGGCTAGCGAAATGACATAACTTAGTATGAGCTACCTCTGTCATTCCGAAACGAAGTGAGGAATCTCCACCGAATAAAAATTAACAAGGAGAAATAATATGAAAAAGTTTTTAAGCTTAATGTGTGCCGCGGTTATGGCGGTTGTGTCGCTGTTTGCGCTTGTCGGGTGCAACGGCAAAAAGTACGAGGGCAAAATCCGAATCTATATGCCCGACGGTGCGCCTGCGCTTGCGTTCTCTCAGCTGATGTCGGAGGACAATCAGCTCGGTAGAGAAGTGGTCTATAGCGTCGTTGCGGCGGATACGATAAGCACGTTCGTTGCAGACAGTACGGCAGACGCGGCATTGCTTCCCGTAAATTTGGCAAGCAAGCTACTTGGCAGCGGCGAAAAGTATAAGCTTTTATCCGTCAATACTCACGGCAATCTGTTCGTTATCGGAAAGGACGAGGCGGCGGACGTAAACGCACTTAAGGGTAAAAAGGTGGGCGTCGTAAATCTTGCCAACGTTCCCGGGCTTACGTTTAAGGCAATCTTAAAGGATAAGGGCATAACGTACACCGAGGATTCGAGCGAATTTACGGGCGAAAACGTTTTGCTTGTCGGAATCGGCGGAACGGAAATTGCCGGTCGGCTTAATGCGACAAACGAGCAAAAGCTCGATTTTGTTGTTGCGCCCGAGCCTGCCGTTTCCACGCTTACGGGCAAAGCTCCCGCAATCAAGGTCAGACTCAGCTTGCAGGATTTGTGGGGCGGCGAGGGCTATCCGCAAGCCGTACTCGTTGCGAAGAAAGAGCTTGCCGACGATAAGGAGTTTGTTAATAACTTGCTTGACGCGCTCGGTTCTTCCGCTACATGGGTAAAGACTCACGCCGCCGATGCGGTTACCGCAATAGGCTCGCATTTAGCCGAGGGGGTCACCCCGTCGTTCAGCGCGGACAATCTTACCGAAACGGTAATCGCAAACTGCAATATCCGCGTAGTCAAAGCCGCCGACGCAAAACAGTCGGTTATCGACTACGTCGCCAAAATCAAGGAAATCAACGCTCAGTCCGTGGGCGAACTTAAAGACGGATTCTTTGCGTAGTAAGATTTTAAAAATTGCAAAAAACGCCGTTTATCCGATTG
>CAZBTB010000136.1:0-4751 GCA_964494605.1 uncultured Lachnospiraceae bacterium | reverse complement strand
AAGTTACACAAAAGCACTTTTTATTTTTAAATAAAACTGTATAATAAATAAAATGCAGTTTCAAACTGAAAAAGGAGTATAAAATATGTTTAAACATTTTTTGTGGCTATTCATTCGTGGATTTCTCGGTTGCATCTTAGCTTTTTGGGTTCATGCAATAGTTGCC
The DNA here is from genome assembly GCA_964494605.1 of uncultured Lachnospiraceae bacterium. Lineage (GTDB taxonomy): Bacteria > Bacillota > Clostridia > Christensenellales > Pumilibacteraceae > UBA10677. Next base: position 4,585 of record CAZBTB010000136.1, on the reverse strand, counting down.
GCAATTTTCGGTAGCTTATTCAGCTCAATCGGCGTAATGATTTTCAGCTCTATTATTATGGCAATCGTATGTATAATTTATAGATTTGCCGTATTAAAACATTTTCTTGAAGAAGAAGAGTATGCAGATATTTGGACAACCGATAAAAAAATTAAATCGATTACCGTTCAATTGTGGATATTACCGAAACTTTTAATTGCCGTAGCACTTTTAATTTTTTTAATATCTGCTTACAAAAATTCATTATTTGGTGAATTTATTTTAGGATACGGTTTCATATCTGCAATATCTACATTTTGGTTTTTTCATTGGCTATTTATGTTTTTATATTTTAACAGCCAAACTTGTCATAACTGTCACGCAGTAATGTGTTGGAAAAATGATGGCAGATCGAATTATCACGAAACTGAACGAGAACAAACAAAAACACGCGACACTTACGGAACAATTGGCGAAGTCTACCTAGACAATCAAAAAGTCGGTGAAGTCAAAGGAACTACCGGCTCTTATACACGAAAACGCACAATAAAAACCACATCCTACATATCACATTATATATGTCAATTTTGCGGAAATAAAAAATCTACTGCTGAATTCCGATCAACTTATGGAGATTGGAAATGACATTTTACCTATATCAAAAAAACGCGTCTTAAAACGCGTTTTTCTCTGCTTATTATCTTTCTTTACAGTCGAACACTTTGTCGCAGACGGCTTCGGCGAATTGCTTTTCGTGGCTGACGAGAAGAACTGCGCCGTCGTACTTCTTTAAGGCTTCGAGGAGGACGTCCTTTGCTCTTACGTCGAGGTGATTGGTCGGCTCGTCGAGAATCAGGATATTGGAAGTAACATTCATGATAGTGAGTATTCTTATACGGACTTGTTCGCCGCCCGATAGGTCGGAGATGTGGCGGAGCGCCATTTCGCCCTTGATCCCCACGCGGCTGAGCTGACTGCGGATTTCCTTGGCGCCGTAGCGCGGAAAGCAATCGGAGATATAGTCGAACGGGGTCATGCTTGTGTTGCGAAAGCTCAGATCTTGCTCGAGATACGCGGGTTTTGCAGCGATATGGAAGTCGAAGCTGCCGCCCTTTTTGGGTATAATGCCCATGAGCGTTTTGAGCATGGTGGACTTACCTATACCGTTTGTGCCGCGGATCCACAGCTTTGTATCGCCGCGCATTTCGAAGTTAATGGGCGGTAATAAAACGCTGTCGTAGCCTATCTCCAAATCCTTGACGACCAGCATATCCTTGGTATTGAGCATAAGGCAGGGAAAGTCGAAATGCGCGTCGAGGACGGTTGTGGGTTTTGCCATGACTTCGATTCGGTCAAGCATTTTTTTACGGCTGTTAGCCATGCCGGCGGTAGCGGCTCGCGCCTTGTTGCGGTCGATATAGTCCTGCATTTTTTTGATTTCTGCTTGCTGGCGGTTATAATCCTCTTCGTACTGCTTGACCGCCATTTCGTGCTGAACGAGGAACTGCGAATAGTTGCCCGTATACTTACGAATTGAGCCGTTTTCGATACTGACGATATTTTTGCACACTCCGTCGAGAAAGTCGGTATCGTGCGAGATAACCATAAACGTTTTCGGGAATGCGTTAAGGTACTTGATCAGCCAGTCGATATGCTCCACGTCCAAGAAGTTGGTAGGTTCGTCGAGCAGCATAACGTCGAGTTCTTCCAGGATAAGCTTGCTGAGCATGAGCTTTGCTCTTTGCCCGCCCGACAGCGTGCTTATAACCGTATCGTACCCGAACGCATTGACGCCGAGGCCGTTGGCAACTTTTTTGATCTGCGCGTCGATGTCGTAGAAATGCTCGTTTGTAAGCGTTTCGAGCATACGGTTGGACTTTTCGATCATTCTGTCGAGTTCTTTTTCGTCGGTCACCGAACCCATATCCTCGTACAGCTTCTGAAGCTTTTCATCCAGCTCGAACAGGTGCGCAAACGCGGTTTGTAAATATTCCATGACGGTGAGCGAGCGGTCGATATTTGCGTGCTGATCGAGATATCCGTAGCGAATTCCGTTGAGCCAGATGACCTCGCCTTCGTCCTGCGAGATGTTGTGCGCGATAATATTGATGAACGTTGACTTGCCCGCGCCGTTAAGTCCCACTATGCCGACGTGCTCGCCGTTGTTTATCGACAAATCGGCGTTTTTGAATAACACCTTGTCGTCGTACATGTGGCTTAAACCGTTGATTTTTAATATTGACATTGTTGTTCCTTTTGATTTTTATAAAGTGGAGATTCCTCGTCGGCTCGCGCCTCGCTCGGAATGACATTATATGGCATAGGCTATCACTGTCATTCCCGCAACGCTTTAATGATAGGTTAACGGCACTCGTACCGGATTTAACCGTTTATATAATTGCTGTGGTAGATAAACACCTGGGTAACTTCGACTTTGCTGCCCTTGACTAACGCTCTGCCCGAATGAGTGCGAGTTTCTATTCTAAGGTCCTCGGTGCTGAACGCCGAAAGATAATCGTCGCCTACAAGAAGAACTATCTTATACGGCTCGGTAACGTGGCTTGCAAAGACGAGTTTTTTGCCGTTGGCGCCCTTCATGTCGATAATCTTGACGCCCTTGCGGTAACGCGCCATAATATCGAGGTCGGCAACAAGCACACGCTTGGCAAAGCCCTTGTCGGTTACGAGCACTATTTCGCCGCCGTCGGGAATCTGGCGGGTAAATATACACTTGTCGCCGTCGCTCAGGTTTATGCCTTTGACGCCGCCCGAAATCCTGCCCTGAACGGGAATATCGCTCATATCGGCATTCAGGCTCATGCCGCTTTCGGTGACGAACATCAAAGTGCAACCCTGTTTTTCGGTTTCGATTCCGATAACCTCGTCGCCCTCTTTGAGCTTGATTGCCTGGAACACGGACTTAACGACTGAGTACTCCGACCATTCGGTTTTTTTGACCATGCCGCCGGAGGTATAGAACAAGATATTGCCTTTGGGCATTTTTTCGTCGAGGGGCATCATATAGATGACTTTTTCGTTTGCGAGCGCACCGGGATAAACGCTCTTGAACGGCGCGCCCTTTTCCTTCCACTTGGCTTCGGGGATAGCGTCGATATCGATTTTTACGCAGTTGCCTAAGTTTGTAAAGCACATGATACGCTCCACACCCGCGCAATTTATAATATTGCCGCAAATCTCGCTGACCGTAGAATTGTCGCCGAACTTACGCGTAGCCATATTGAAATTCTTGACAGCCATGCGCTTTAAGTTGCCGCGCGCGTTGTAGCAAACGACGCTGTCGTCGAGTACGCGCGGCGCGCTCTCGTCGGGAACGGAGTACTCTTTCTCCGACTTTAATATAACGCTCTTTCTGGGCGCCTTGAAATTTCTCTTGATTGCAAGCATTTCATCTTTAACGACGTCCATCTGCATTTTCTTCGAGCCGAGAATAGCCGTAAGGTGCGCTATTCTTTCTCTGAGCTGCTTAAGCTCCTGCTCGAGTTTGTAAACCTCCAGGTGCGTAAGCCGCGCAAGGCGTAAGTCGAGTATTGCGTCAGCCTGACGCTCGCTGAGCTTAAACCTCTCACGCAGTTTTTCGCGCGCCTCGGACGTAGACTGACTGTTTTTGATAATCTTAACGACCTCGTCGATATTCTTGACGGCGATAACGAGACCTTCAAGAATATGCTCGCGCTTGCGGCAGTTGTCGAGTTCGCACCTGGTGCGCTTGATTATAAACTCACGCTGGTAGTTTACGTAGTACTCGATAATCTCCATAAGTCCCATAGTCTTGGGTTTGCCTCCCGCGATTGCGACCATGTTGACGCCGAAGGACGTCGAAAGGTTGGTGGACTTAAAGAGCATATTCAATATCGCCATGGGGTCGCTGTCTTTTTTGACCTTTATGACGGCGCGGATTCCGTTTCTGTCCGACTCGTCGGCAATATCGGAAATACCCATTAAGATACCTTTCTTCTCCTCGCGGAGCTTTAAGATATTTTCGAGCAGCGTGGACTTATTGACCTGATAGGGCAGCTCGTCGATAACGATAAGCCGCTTTTCGCCCTCCGCCTCGATGTGGGTCTTTGCGCGGACGATCAGCTTACCTCTGCCCGTTTCGTAAGCTCTGACAAGCTCCTCGTCGGCAATAATGTAGCCGCCGGTCGGAAAGTCCGGACCTTTTATTATCTTCATCATTTCGGCAAGCTTGATATGCGGGTGGTCGATGAACGCAACCACGCCGTCGATTGCTTCGCCGAGGTTGTGCGTGGGGATATTGGTGGCTAAGCCTACCGCGATACCCGACGCGCCGTTGACCAAAAGGTTGGGAAAACGTCCGGGAAGAATTTCGGGTTCTTTCAGCGAGTCGTCGAAGTTACAGCCCCATCTGACGATCTCGTCGTCGGGGTCGCCCATATCCTTAAGCAATTCCATTGCAAGAGGTGTAAGCCGGCACTCGGTGTAACGCATAGCCGCCGCGCCGTTTCCGTCTATATCGCCGAAGTTGCCCTGTCCGTCGACAAGCGTCGCGCCCATATTGAACGACTGAGCCATGCGGACAAGCGCCTGATAGACCGAGCTGTCGCCGTGCGGGTGATATTTACCC
>CAZBTB010000135.1:0-4778 GCA_964494605.1 uncultured Lachnospiraceae bacterium | reverse complement strand
CCAAAACACAGGCAGCCAATCGGAATAATGATCGGCGATTGCACCCATGCCGTAAGTGCTGACAGCCGTACCGATGTAACAGCAGCCATTGAAAAATCCCGCAAAAAAGCCCGAATTACCTTGCATACGCATATAAAGCGGAAAGCGTGTTGTACTAGCATTAACGATAACTCCGCCGAAAACCGTTATCACTAAAAACAGAATCAAAACAAGAAGCCACGATACATTGATAAATTCTATAACCAGAAAAGTTGCAATCGCAACAAATACAAACGCTATGCCCGAGAGCAAAACAAAATCGCCGATAAACTTGTACATTAATTGACAAATAATTGACGAAAGTATCGATATAAGCGACAAAAATAAGCTCAAAAATACCGAAAACGAATCGGACAACCCATAGGTTTCTTTCAATATCGCCGGAACCCAAGTTTTCAGTCCACCGGATATCGCATTACCCAATGCAACAAATACCGCTAATATTGCGACAACGCAAATCAGTTCGGCTTTTAAAGCGTTTTTCTTGGGATTTGCGACTGTTTCTGCGGCTTTTTCGGTTTTGACAGGCTCGGGCGAAGTCTTATATGTTACCTTCCCGTAAAAAATAAACCACAGCACACAGCATACCGCCATGAAAATTCCGCTTACGATAAATGCCAGCTCGTATTTATTTACAAATGCAAACAAAGCGCTTAACGCATAAGAAATAAACGTTCCGCCCACGCTTGCCGTACTCATGACAAAAGACGCACCGCTTAACCTGTGCGATTCTAAGTTTCTACTGATTATCAGCATCAACGAAGCCCAAAGCGTAGATTGCACCAAGCCGTTCAGAAACCACAGATATTTTATAAAAACAAATGGAATTCTTAAATAAATCGCAAGATTGATACCGCCCGAAACAAGCAAGCTTCCGCTTAAGACCCAACGCATATTAAACTTTCGGCAAATCAATCCCGTAATAATCTGTCCGCCGCCGTAAGCAAAAAAGAACAATGTCGTAGGAAGTCCTGCTTGCGAATGGTTAACGCCGTATGTAGTGATTATTGAGTTGACGTTTGACGTATAGCTGTAACGTCCGAGCTGTGCGCTTACGTAAATCAACCAACACAGAGCAATAAGCAAATTTTGTTTATGTTTAGAGCTTTTATTTATTTCGCCGACTTCGCCGTCCATTACGCAACCTCGCAACTTATCGATTCACATATTATAGCACCGCACACCCGAAATGACAAGTAAAAAAGCGCACATTTGAAAAAAATGTGCGCTTAAAAATCAAGCCTTCAAAAGTTGCTTTAGTACCGGATAAACCGTCTTTGCCATGCGGTAAAAACCGAGGTCGTTGGGGTGGCAACCGTCTACCGTGCAAGCGTCGCGGTCGTCACCTTCGAACATAGTTTCGCCGTCGATAAACGCAACGTTTTTATCCCCTTCTTCCATTGCTTTTAAGTAAGTCGAATACACAACTGCACGTCGCTCTTCCTCATTACCGCGAATAACCGCACTCGCATAGACAGGAAAATCGGGCTTAGTTATAAACAAAATGGGAGTATCGGGATGACGATCGCGAATAGTCCTGTAAAGCGGATAGTGCGTGGCTTTCAAGTGCTCGGCTGAAGGAGCGTTATGATCGTAATCAAGTACAAAGACCGATGCATCCAGCGAGGCAAGATATTCAGCCATGGTTTTTTCACCCTTGGCGTTACCCGAAAAACCGAGGTTTAATACGTCGGTATCGAGATTTCTCGACAACAAACTTACGTAATCGTTACCCGGGCGCGAAGCACAACCGCCCTGAGTTATGGACGAGCCATAAAAAACAACGGGCTTAGAGTGCTTGTATTCCTTGGCTTTTTTCAGAGTGCTGCCCTCTTTTAAGCCGATAAACAGCTCGATAACACCGTTATACAGCGGAAAATACAACTCTACTTCGTGTTCGCCTTCGCTTAAAAAGTAGCGAATACCGCTGAACGCATACCGATCTTCGTTAACCGCATACCGCTCGCCGTTGCCGTTTTTAATCGTAACAAAATCCGGAGTGTACATTTGTACGTACTTTCCGTCGCCGTACAGCGAAATGCCGTTCATCCCCACAATCGTCATGTGGTTCATCACTCCGCAGTTCGGAGCAACGCACTTGACCGCAACGTAAGGCGAATTGGTTTTAAAGCGCAATCTCCCGCCTGCAGTATTATTCGAAAGCCACAGCACGCCATCACTCACCGTTTTTGCGATATCCGACGGCATACGGCGGTAGCGACTCTCGGTTTTGTCGTAATAAATCCCGTGAAGCGAAAACGGCTCGTCGAGAGCATTGCGCCAAACGACGTCCTTTTCGGCAATCTCGGGAAGCTTGAAATTCTTATCTATATCCGAAATATTCATAATAATCCTATAAAGCATTCAAAGAGAAACGGAAATAAATCCGTCTCTCTTTGAATAAACGTTAAATAAATAACTTTTTACTTTACGCGCTCCATATATGTTCCGGTGCGGGTATCGACGCGGATCTTATCGCCCGTGTTGACAAACAGCGGAACCTGGATATTGTAACCGGTTTCGAGCGTTGCGGGTTTGTTGCCCGCCTTAGAAGTATCGCCCTGAATACCGGGTTCGGTCGACGCAACTTCGAGCTCGACAAAGTTGGGGGGAACGACCGAGAAAGCCTTTTCTTTATAAAGCTGAACGGTTACCGTCATTTCCTCTTTTACGAACTGCATTGCGTCCTCGACCAAATCGAAGTTAAGCTCGAGCTGCTCGTAAGTTTCCATATCCATGAAATAATAAATGCCGTCGCTGTTGTACAGATACTGCATCTCCTTTCTCTCGATACGAGCGTCGGGATACTTGTCCGTCGGGTTGAACGTCTGCTCGAGAACTTGTCCCGTCATAACGTTTTTGAGCTTGGTGCGAACAAACGCCGCGCCCTTACCCGGTTTAACGTGCTGGAAGTCCACCACCACAAATACCTTTCCGTCGATTTCGATGGTTACACCCTTTCTGAAATCACCTGCTACCATATAATCCTCCTGAATTAAATTTCTAAATTAAAGATTGATACTTTTATCAAAATTTGTCAAGTTAACTAAGCCGTCTTTCTTTATTACGACCAGATCCTCTATCCTTACGCCGCCCAGTCCGTCAAGGTAAATGCCCGGCTCGACCGATACGATCATGTTTTCCTTAAGCTCCGTTTCGGCACGCAAGCTTAAGTAAGGCGCTTCGTGAACCTCTACGCCGATACCGTGCCCGAGCGAATGCGTAAACTCGTTTCCGTAACCGTTTGCCGCAATGTACTCGCTTGCAAGAAGGTGCGCTTCTCTTCCCGTCATGCCCGCTTTAATATTGCTTAAGGCATAAGCCTGGGCGTCGAATACGATTTTATGAATTTCGGCAAGCTTTTCCATGGGCGTACCCAACGAGAACGTGCGGGTCATATCTCCGCAATAGCCGTTTAACTTCGCGCCGATATCAAACAGTACGATGTCGTTTTTCTCAAGCTTTTTGTTCGACGGCTTGTGATGCGGATTTGCCGAATTTGCGCCGAAGCAAACAATATTGTCAAAAGCAAGTCCTTCGGCCCCGAGCGCCAACATCTGATAGGTAAGCTCGTTGGAAATCTCCTTTTCGGTAACTCCCACTTTTAAGTACGACAGAGTTTTAGTGAGAGCTTTTTGCGTGAGCGCTTCGGCGGCAGCCACCTTTTCAACTTCCTCTTCGGTCTTTACCGCGCGTTTTTCGATAATATCCTCGGAAGCTGGCTTGAGCGTAAACCCGTCGAGCGCAGTCTTGAGCTTTTTAAACGCCGCAATAGTAACGTATTCGTCCTCGAACCCGACAACTTTGGCGTTCACCTTTTTAAGGATTTTGACAACGTCGTCGTAAAGTGCCAAGCCGCTCGTCGTTACAACGTCAAAACCGGTTACAAGCTTTCTTGCCTCGGACGCATATCTCGGGTCGGTAAGGAAGAATTTTTCCTTCTCGGTCAGAATCACGCAGCCGAACGTGGAATGAAAACCCGTAAAGTAAAAGCGGTTTTCGTCGCTCAGAATAAGATAAGTATCGACTTTTTTAAACATACTCCGGAACTCCTTTATCTATTTTACCATATATTCCGAAAAAAGTTAAACGATTTTATGGCAGTTTTTCATAATTAACGCATCCGATGCCATAACTTCTTTGGATTCGCATATAATTACGGGGGTCATGCGGTACTCGTCGATGATTTCGGCAAGCGGCGCATACTCGGGACCGTACTCGGTGTCGGCTAGAGTCAGGTGACGGATTTCTCCGCTTTGCCCGTACTGAATCTTTGAAAAATGTATATGAATGTTGCTTGCTTTTTGTTCCCCGAGCTCTTTATAAGTATAGTCGATGATCCTTTTGTAATCCTCTTTGCCTTTAATGCCTCCGCGCGTGTAGCTGTTTATATGACCGAAATCATAACAGGGGTAAAACCTCGGATCAAGCTTACAGAACTCAACGACCTCTTCCACCGTACCGATTTGGTTGATCTTACCCATAGTTTCGATACAAAGAATAAAGTCGTTTTCTTTTTCTGTCTCCAACCGCTCGGACAAAAGCCTGAGATTTTGCTTTGTAAGCTCCACCGCAGTCTCGCGCGGCATTTTTCCGCAAGCCGCAGGATGAAACACAACGCGGTTTCCTCCGAGCTTTTTGACGGCGTCAATCGACTGCACGAGATAGCCTATGGATTTATCGATCATTTCGGGATCGGGATTGGCAAAATTCGTATAGTACGGCGCGTGAACCGAAAC
>CAZBTB010000134.1:0-4814 GCA_964494605.1 uncultured Lachnospiraceae bacterium | reverse complement strand
GACGTTTATTCTATTTTGTCATTCCGAGCGAGCGGTTACGCGACGAGGAATCTCCGCCGTTAAATGTATAAAACCCGATAATATGGCTATAATCCGTTGTACTTACAGCGGATTTTTTATTTACGGAGTTATTATGAAAAAGAGAATTGCGGCGTTTATTGCCGTTGCGTTTATGTTATTGGGCTTAAGGCTAACGGACAACGGACTGCCGGGGATAGTCAAAAACGGGAATTACACGGTGTTCGACAAATTCGACAGGGCAAAATGCTACGAAGGGATACCTGTGCTTAACGTCCGCGGCGCGTACGAACGTGTGGATTTCAAGGGCAGCCGCACCGATGCGGAAAAACTGTTGTACGACAGCCGCTCGGTGGTGTTGGGCGAGGAGCAGATCGACGATATTACGGTTATATACGCCTACTGCCCGACGATAAGCGGCTACGAAACGACGGATTACGGCAAAGTCAATATTATGATTGCGCTGTCGAAGGGCAACGTTGTTGTGGGTTCGCCGCTGATAAAAGGCTCTTATTAAAAAAATTTTCGGAAATTATGTATAACAAATAATCGGCTGGTTATAATCAAGGCTACGGAGGTTAGAAAAAGTCATGAAAACTTACACAGGCTCGGGGAGAGCTAAAAATCCCAAGAAAACCAAGTTATTGTATACGCTTATTGCGGTTGCATCGGTGATTGTCATTGCGCTCACCGTTACGCTGTCTATTTTGCTTACGCGTCCCGGGACGGACGTTCCCGTAGATGCTCCGCCCATTGACGATAACGTCGGCGTTGTCGAGCCGGGCAACACGGAACCTACTAATCCGCCCGTTGTAGACGTCGACGGCGATACGCTGAAGTTCGGTTTGCCGGTGTCCAACGCGACTGTAATGCGTGAAACTTCTCTTACGGCGCTTGTTCCCATGCCGGGAATGTGGAGATCGCATAACGGCGTTGACTTTGCGGCGGCGAGCGGCGAAGAGGTCAAGTCGATAGCAAAAGGCACGGTCACCAACGTTCAGGAATCCACGCTCGAGGGCATAATCGTGACGGTCGATCACGGCAACGGAATCGTGTCTTATTATAAATCATTGGAAAAAGCGACCGTAAAGGCGGGCGATACCGTCGAATTGGGAAGTACAATAGGCGTAGCCGGTACTATGATGACCGAGATACACGACGATGCTCACGTTCATCTCGAAATGTCTGTAAACGGCGAGCTTGTCGATCCGCTTTTGTACGTTGACGCCGAAATAAACAAATAAATTTCTTAGGCACACCGCCGCTGTAATCTACAGCGGCGGTTTTGACATTTGCGACTCTCGTTACCTTACTGTTGATTTTTGTTGACTATTGCGCCGAAAAAGGGTATACTTTACTATATATGAGGGTGAAAAGTAAAATGGGTAAGGAGATATTATGCCTGTAAAAATCGCAAAGGATTTGCCCGCACGGAAGTTTTTGGAGGACGAAAACATCTTTGTGATGACGTACGAGCGCGCTTTAAGCCAGGACGTGCGTCCGCTTCGCGTTGCCGTTCTCAACCTCATGCCCAATAAAATCGATACCGAAACGCAGTTGTTGCGTCTTATAGGCAACACGCCGTTGCAGGTGGAAATCGTGTTTCTGACTACGGCGAGCTACGAAGCGAAAAATACGCCCAAAGAGCACCTCAGGTCTTTCTATAAGACGTTTGACGAAATCGCGGCGGCGGGGGAAAAGTACGACGGGCTTATCGTGACGGGAGCACCCGTCGAAAAGATGGATTTCGACGAGGTTGTATACTGGGACGAAATCCGGCGTATAATGGATTGGGCGAAAAGTAACGTTTACTCGGCGATGTACATATGCTGGGCGGCTCAGGCGGCAGTATATTACTATTACGGCGTGGATAAAAAGCTCTTGAACAATAAGGTTTTCGGAGTGTTCGAGCATAAGGTTTACGAAAAAACCAATCCGCTTGTCCGAGGGTTCGACGACTGCTTTAACGCTCCGCATTCGCGTTACACCGAAATAGCGAAAGCCGATCTCGAAAAGATAAAGGACGTAACCGTTCTGGCGGACAGCGAAGAGGCGGGCGTATACTTGGCGGCGAGCCGTGACTTAAGACACGTTTTCGTTTTCGGACACGGAGAATACGACGCCGAGTCGCTTGCAAGAGAGTACAGGCGCGATATAGATAAGGGTATCGACATAGCCGTACCCAAGAATTATTTTAAGAACGACGACCCGGCTATGGCGCCCGAGCTTACCTGGCGCGCGCACGAGTCGCTGCTGATTGCGAATTGGCTTAACTACTGCGTATATCAGGCAACGCCTTATAATATAGAAGAAATCAAATAGCGAGGCATTATGAGAAAGACTAAAATCGTTTGTACGTTGGGACCTGCCACAGACAACTATTCCACGCTTAAAAAGCTCGTTCGCGCGGGCATGAACGTTGCGCGGCTTAACATGTCGCACGGCAGCTACGAGGAACACCTCAGCCGTATCGAAGCAATCAAACGCGTGCGCGAGGAGCTTGGTATGCCCGTTGCCATTATGATGGACACGAAAGGTCCGGAAATAAGGATCAAGACGTTCGCGGGCGGCAAGGTCACGCTTGTCGAGGGCGAAGCGTTTACGCTCACTACCAAGGACGTTGAGGGTGACGTTACGCGCGTTTCGGTGACGTACAAGGAGCTTCCGAGGCATTTGAATGCGGGCGACACCGTGCTTATCAACGACGGACTTATCGAATTACGGGTGGAAGAGGTCTTTACCGAGGACGTTCTGACTACCGTGGTCAACGGCGGCGAGCTGAGTAACCGTAAGAGTATAAATCTTCCGGGAATCGCAATCGATATGCCTTATCTTTCTGACGTAGACAAGGTGGATATTAAATTTGCCGCAGAGAATGATGCCGATTATATTGCGCTGTCATTCGTGCGCTCGGCAGACGACGTTAGACAAGTCAAAACGCTTACAGCGCTTGTGGGCGGCGAGAATATACAGCTCATATCCAAAATAGAAAACCGTCAGGGCGTGAATAACATTCAGGAAATTCTGGAGCTAAGCGACGGCATTATGGTTGCGCGCGGCGACATGGGTGTGGAGATTCCCTTCGAGGAACTGCCGCACATTCAAAAGGATTTAATCAAGCAGTGCTACCGTGCGGGCAAAAAGGTCATTACCGCGACGCAGATGCTCGAGTCCATGATTCACAATCCGCGCCCCACGCGTGCCGAGATTAGCGACGTAGCCAACGCCATTTACGACGGCACTTCCGCAATCATGCTTTCGGGCGAGACGGCGGCGGGCAATTTTCCCGTAGAAGCCGTCAAGACTATGGCTAAAATTGCCGAAAAGACGGAGAGCACGATTAACTTCAAAAAGCGTTTTATCGCCGGCGACCATAAGGTGACCAATATCACCGATGCGGTGTCGCATTCGACGTGCGCGGCGGCGTTCGACCTCGGCGCAAAGGCGATAATCACCGTTTCGCAGTCGGGATATACCGCGCGTAAGGTATCGCGCTTTCGGCCCGAGTGCGTCATAATAGCCGCAACGACGTCGCCTAAGGTTTACAATCAGCTTGCGCTCAACTGGGGCGTTGTTCCCACAATGTCGGCGGTGCAGGCGTCACCTGACGCGCTGTTCCGTCATGCGGAGATTTGTGCGCTGGGCACGGGTCTTGTAAAAGAAGGCGACCTTGTGGTTCTTACCGGCGGCTCGGAAGTGGGTAAGACGGGCAATTCAAACACCATGAGGATTGTGAACATTCATTACTAAAGAGGTGCGATATGTATCATATACTTATTGTAGAGGACGAGTACAAGATTGCAAGGTTTGTGTCCCTTGAGCTGGAGCATGAGGGATATAAGACAACCATAGTTTCGGACGGGCGCGTTGCGCTCGAAACCGCTTTGAGCGAGGACTTCGATCTGATAGTGCTCGACGTTATGTTGCCGTCGTTGAACGGTATAGAGATTTTGCGGCGTTTACGTCAGACAAAAGATACGCCCGTAATAATACTGACTGCGCGTGACCAGATAGTGGACAAGGTCGCAGGGCTTGACATAGGCGCAAACGACTATATGACAAAGCCGTTCGCAATCGAGGAGTTGCTCGCAAGGATCCGCGCTAACCTCAAGAAAAAGACGTACCTTTACGAAATCGGTAAGCTCAAAATCGACGTTGATTCGCACATCGCGTCTTACGACGGCAAAGAATTGGATTTGACGAAAAAGGAATTCGATTTGCTTGTTTACCTTATCGAAAACCGCAACAAGGTAGTCTCGCGCGAACAGGCACTTGATGCTGTGTGGGGTTACGACTTTATAGGCAATACCAACGTCGTTGACGTTTACATACGGTACTTGCGCTCCAAGATAGACGACGAGTACGGAATCAAGCTCATCGAAACGGTGCGCGGTTTTGGGTATGTAATCAGATAAATGGCTGAAGAAGAACAGAAAAATCTCGAGGAAGTAGAGGAAACACTCGAGGAAATACGCGACGAAAAACGTAAGGACGAAAAGCCCAAGCCGCTCGCCTTACGTATTTTGTCGTACATTTTTTATCCGTTCTTGCTTATTTACCGCGGAATTTACGCGCTTATCAAAAAAGTTCATGTTCCCATTACCGCTAAAATAACGATCACTTACACGTTGCTTTTCACGTTGGCGGTTGTGCTGATTGACGTTTTTATAGTCACTTCGGTAAGAAGTTATCTGGCGTCATTGGAGCTCGAGGACGCGGCGTATGTCGCCAGGCTGGCGTTGACTTCCGTTGCGCTGATTGCGATTTCGGTTGTGGTTGTGGGAGCTTTGGGTAGC
>CAZBTB010000133.1:0-4863 GCA_964494605.1 uncultured Lachnospiraceae bacterium | reverse complement strand
TCGAGATAGCCTACAAGGTCTTTAAGCGACTTCTTTCTTCCCTTGGATTTTTCGAAGTTCTCCAGCTTTCCGTCTACGTTAGTTATCTGCGGCTTGATGTCAAACAGCGTACCGACAAAAGCCTTAAAAGACGAGCATCTGCCGCCGCGCTTTAAGTACACCAGATTGCTGACCGTAAAGTAGCACTTTACCTTCTCTCTGAACTCTTCGACAAACTTAACGACTTCTTCGTCGCTTGCGCCCTCGTTATGCTTCTTCGCGGCGTACAGTACCACAAGTCCCGCAGCCATGCTTATGTGTTTGGTATCGACAACCGTCACCTTGCGGTCGGGGTATTTTTCTTTCAGCTCCTCTATCGCCTTGTTCATCGACTCGAAAGTCGCGCTCATCTTATGCGAGAACGTAACGTACAGAATATCCTCTCCGCCCTTTAACACAGGCTCGAAATATTCGATGTAGTCCTGTTCGTTAAGCGCGCTCGTTTTTGGTACCGCGCCTTTGCGCATTTTAGCGAAAAACGCACGTGCGTCCGTGTTCTTGCCCAAATCGTAATAGAATTCTTCGCCGTCTATGGTATAAGGCATGGAAATATAATCAATGCCCAGTTGTTCCACTTTATCGAACCAAAGTTCGCAGTTGCTGTCGCAAAAAAATTTACTCATTATGACCTCCGTAAAAACCGTTTGTTAAGCTGTACGGACAGATTAAGCCGTACTTATTTATTATTATAACATTAAAATGTAACAAACGCAAGCCTACAGCCGCACTTATGACATTTTTTGCCGTATTTATATGGAAAAACTCAAATAAACCGTCAAGCTTTTTAAGTTGCATTCGTAAGTACTTTCGAATCTGCCCGCTATGATTTTAAGCGCGCGGACGGTTATTTTTCCGTCGTAACGATCTTTGTCAAGCTCGGCTAAACTGCGGTACGCAATATCCTCCAGTAGCGTTCCCGGCGTATCGGGAGTGACATCCCGACGCTTCGGAACCTCCACAAATCCCGACATACTGAGTAGCTTTTGTATAAATTTCGTGACTGTAAGCGCAGACGGAATATCGCCGTAAAGGAGTGTCTTTAACGCTTTTAAGAGCACCACAAACAGCTTGTCGGAATCAACCGACTGTGCCGCTTTTTCGGTCGCCTCGGCGAGCACGCACGCGGCGGCGTACTTGTCGGGGTCGAGACACAGCGCGTACAAATCTTCAATGGGGCTTGCTCCCGTTACCGTGTACTTACCTGCCTTTTCGGTAAGCTCGTAAACGCAGAACGCAAACGGCTGAGCGGCAAACTTAAGCTTTGCGTTGGGCTTTTTTACACCTCGCATAACGGCGGAAATCATGCCCTCTTCAACGGAAAAAAGGCGAACAGACTTATCGCTCTCGCGCATATCCGACGCCCTTAACAGTATAGCCGTAAGCCGTTTTTCCAATTTTCAACCTCCCAAAGCCGTGGGAATTTATCTGAATCTTTCGTCCTCTTCGTCGTCCTCGAACAATCCGTCCGCCTCGAACAGGTCTTTATACAATAAATAATACGCAGGGTTGCCGCTCGTCTCGAACATTCCCCAACTTAAACCCAGCGGATCGATTCCGCTGCCCATGCCGTTGTTAAACCAATCGCCGTTTACCGCCATAATCAACCTCCTGAAAATAGTATGGGGATTATGCGGCAAATTATTCGGCTGACAGGCAAACTTATTTTCCCAATTTTTTCGGGTCGTAGCCGATGTCGCTAAGCACCAGATTGTTATTGCGCCAATTCTCTCTGACTTTTACGAACAGCTCCATATAAACCTTTGCGTCTATGAGGTTTTCTACGTCGCGACGCGCACGCTCTGCTATCATCTTGAGCTTTTCGCCGCCCGCGCCGATGATAATGGACTTATGCGACTCGCGCTCGGCAATAATATCGACGGCGATATGCGCCGTACGGTGCTCGTCGTAGAACATGTTTCTCACGTCCACGCCTATGCCGTGCGGAATTTCGTCGTTGAGTAACAATAACGCCTTTTCGCGAATGATCTCGGCTATCATGTAACGCTCGGATTTATCGGTGATTTCGTCCTCGGGATAATACGCCGGACCTTCGGGCAGAACGCCGACGAGATAATCTTTCAATACGTCTACGTTTTTACCCTTTTTCGCCGAAGTGGGAATGATTTCCCGCGCGGCACGGCGGTCTCCGTTCGAAGCGAGCAAATACGAAAGCTTGTCGAGCAGCGGATAAACCTTGTCGTAGCCTACTTCGTCCACCTTGTTTACTACTATAAAAACGGGCGTGTCCGAGTGAAGGTATTTTTCGATAAACTCCGCGTCGGACTCGAGAAAACGCTTGGTAACGTCAAGCACGACGACGATAGCGTCCACCCCGTCCACCGAGCCTTTTACGCATTTATCCATGTACTGCCCGAGACGGTTTTTGGGCTTATGAACACCCGGAGTATCGATAAATATCATCTGATAATCCTTTGTCGTCAGAATCCCGTTAACCCTGTCGCGCGTGGTCTGAGCCTTGGGCGAAACAATGGACACTTTCTCGCCTATAAGCGCGTTCATCAGACTGGACTTGCCCACGTTCGGGCGTCCCAATATACTTATAAATCCCGATTTCATTTAAAACTTACCTTATTATCTGTTTATTCCCACAGCCGACAAAACCGCCTCTTCCTTTTCGCGCATGACCTCGCGGTCGCTCTCCTCGATATGGTCGTAACCAAGCAGGTGCATAAGTCCGTGCGTGAAAAGATAACAATTTTCGCGTTCTGCCGAATGTCCGTACTCTTTTGCCTGTTCGTGGGCAACATCGCCGCAGATCACAATACAGCCGATATTCACTGCTTTTAATTCCGTATCGAAATCATACGGATAATTATCCTCCGAAAAAGACTTGATTTCGTCAAGCGTAGGATAACTTAAAACGTCCGTAACCTTATCGATTCCCCTCGTGCGGGCATTAAGATTGCGCATGTCCTCTTTTGTAACGAAATCCACCTCTACAACCGCCTCGCCCGATAGGTTTAACTTCTCGAACGCCACTGCGGCTATTTCGGAAAATATTTCGTTATATTGTTCGGTATCTACTTTTATCATAGATTGTCCTTATGAATGCGGTCGGACTAGTCTTTCTTTCCCGAAGGATACTTAACTCTTTCGTGGAATACTCCGCCGTACAGTCCGATAATGGTCTGCTTGATTGTGTTAAGGTCGCGCATGGTTATATCACAGTTATCGAACTGATGGCGCGCGATACGGTCGTTTATTATACTCGAAACGAGCTGATCGACCTCTGCGCTCGTCGGCTTACTGCGGGAACGGAGCGCGGCTTCGCACGCGTCGCACAGCATGATGATTGCGGCGATTTTGGTTACGGGCGGCTGACCGTGATAAGAATATTCGTAGATATCCACTTCGTCGTCGGTCAGCTTTTTGGCTTTTGCATAGAAAACCGCCATGGGCAGCGTGCCGTGATGCTGAAGCGCTACGTCGGTAATCTCTTTGGGAATACGGTACTTTTGGCACAGCTCGTAACCGTCGGTGGTATGTGCGCGAAGTATCTTAGCCGAAACCTCAGGCAACAGCTCGTCGTGGGGATTGTAACCCGACTGGTTCTCGGAGAAGAACGTCGGGTTGTTGATTTTACCGACGTCGTGATAATACGCGCACGCTTTTGCAAGGTACGGATTCTCGCCTATTCTCAGCGCACAGACCTCGGCAAAGCTCGCGACCGAAAGCGCGTGGTTGAACGTACCCAAAGCTTCGTTAATAAGCACTTTTATAAGCGGAGAGTTGTGGTCCGTCAGCTCGTTAAGCTTTGTATTGGTCAATATATTGAATATACTTTCGAATATCGGCTGAAGAATAAGTCCCAAAAGCGGCTGAGCGAATGAGGTTATACAGATAAAACCGAGCGACTGCAAAAAGTCAAACGAGTCGCCGATAAGCGATGCGACAAACATCAGCAATACTTTTACGGCAGCTAAAAGGATTCCGCGGAGGGCGTAGGAAAGTCGACGGACCGTATCGGACATCGTGTAAGCTACGAGCGAGCCTACGAACAGTCCGACGATAAGCGTAACGACGACGCTCAACGGGTCGACCTTGTTGCCCATTATCGATTCGAACAATAATGTAATGGAAACCAGGATATTGTTAAAGAGATTGGCGATAAATACGTCGCGTTTGTCTGCAATAAGGACAAGAATAAACGCAACAAGCGCCATGGGCATGTAGTGCATGCTAAACGCCGAAATACCTACGTTTACGACATAAGCAAGCGTTATCGCCGTACATATACACGCAAGATTATTTGTTTTTTCGATTAGATGCTGGCGCGAGTAAAGAAAGTATGTGAACAGAGCCACCAACACCAATAAGATACTTACGCCGTTACTGCCGCAGGCAATATACAGATTGCGGTTGTTCAGCTCGCCGTTGAAAGATCCGAACGTGTGGTACTTCAAAAACGACGTTACGTTCATGATTACGAACATAATGAAGAATATCAGTCCCGCTTTAAAATAAACGTTCTTGTTAGTCTTTGCTTCCATTTGTTTTCTTCTCCCGTTCGGCGTACGCCAACACTATCCTTTGGACAAGCTCGTGACGCACGACGTCTTTTTCGGTTAAGTAAATTGTTTCTATTCCTTCTATTCCGTTTAATATCGCGACCGCGCGCTTTAATCCGCTGTCGCCGTGCGGCAAATCTATCTGCGTAAGATCGCCGTTGACTACCATTTTACTCTTTTCGCCCATGCGAGTCAAGAACATTTTCATCTGTTCGTCGGTGGTGTTCTGAGCTTCGTCCAAAATTATAAACGCGTTCGACAGCGTTCTGCCGCGCATGTACGCGAGCGGCGCAAT